>DAIEPN010000256.1 GCA_027348355.1 Chlamydiota bacterium
TTGTCATATTTTCAGGAGAGGCATTTTCAACTTCTTTAAGAGAGCAGTTCATTTTGTAGAGAGAAGCCTTCTCATTGAGGGGGCTAGAGGGAAAGTCTTGTGTAAAAGTTGTAAAGGCAGCTCTACTCTTTTCCCACTCTCCATTTTTAGAAAATAAAATGGCGTTATCAAAAGATAAAGCTTCTCTGTTTGTATTTTCAGGGAAGCGTTCTTTTAGATCTATAAGATCAAGTTTAAGCTTTTCAGGTTCCGATTTTTCTAAGCAAAGGTTCGCATGAGCTACTAGAAGCTGCTCGAATTCTTTTTCATTTTCTACGAAAGATCTCATTTGGAGTGCAAAAGAGTCAAAAAGTTCGAGGTCCTTTAGTTTTTCGGCTGAGCTGAATAAAGTCATAATTGCATTTTTATGCTTTGGGTCTCTCATATTGGCATCGACAAGATATTTTTTCAGCTCTTCGATTGCAGCAGGGTAATTTTCTTGAGTGTAGTGAATTCTTCCCATTAAAAAAGATAAAACGGGTCTCTTTTCGGAGCTAAGCAGCGCTTCAAAAGTTTCTTTTTTATCTAAAAGTTCTTGATATTTTCCTTCTTGAAATAAGAGAACCATTTGATTATAGGCGGCTTTTGATGCATATTGCCCATCAAGATTGTAAATGGCTTCGAAGCTTTTTATAGCCTTTTCTTTATCGAATGACATCTCTAAACATGCCGCTGTCATAAGATGAGATTCTGTAAAATTTGGGTTTTCTTGTGCAAGTTTCGTATAGAGTTCGGATGCTGATTTGAAGTCTTGCAAAACTTGAGTAATCTCAGCTAAAGGAAGTAAAGCTTGAGCGCCGTATGGACCATGTAATAATTGTTCATATTCTTTTCTAGCTTTCCCTAAAAGGGCTATTTTTTCACTCTCTGCTTCTCCAAGTGCGAGTTGGAATAATGCCGCTGCAAAAACAAGGCGTGCTTCTTCAGGAATACCTTCTTGAGCGGTTAGATCGGACATTCTTTCATCAACGAGTCTGATGATTTCCTTGTATTCCTTTTGTTCGAAAAGGCAGTGTAAAAGATTTTTAAGAACTTTTTCATGAAATTCGAAACTTCGAATACTGCTATAAGCGGCTATGGCCTGACTATATGAGCTTTCTAGAAAATAGGTATCCCCCAACATCGCGTTCAAGTGATCGCTAACAATTGTATCAGGACTATCTTCTAAAAATTCTAGAATTTGTTTTTTTGCTCTTTTATAGTCACCTTCTTTCCAATATTCGGAGATCCTACGTACTAGGCGAACTTTTTCTGGAGAAAGAGTTCTTGTCTCCTCTGCAAAAGAAAATAAAGTTAGGCAGGAAAGAAGACAGGTTGTAAATAAAATCGCTTGTTTTTTTCTAGAAAGCATACCCATAAGACCTCGTGCTGTTTTTATGCGATTATACTGAGATAAGTTTATTAATCAAAGATTGGATAAGATTTTTAAGGAATTTCTTGTTCTAGGATCGAATAAGCATCGTAGAAGGAAATAAGTTCTTCTGCTTGTGCAAAAGAGATTTTTTTTAGCTTCTCATAAATTCGCAGTCCTTTACTTGTATGACCTTGCTGAAAATATAGAACTCCGAGTCGATACAGAACCTTCGGCTCTTGGGGTGCAAGTTTCATCATAATTTCGTATTCGAGGATTTCTTCTTGTGGACGCTGCAGATCATGATAGAGAGCGGCGAGTTGAGCATGAATCCAAGGATCTTCTGAAGCGTAGTCTTGTAAAATTTTAAACTCTTCTACGGCTCTATAGGCTACTTGCTGAAACTTCTTTTTCATTTTGTCAGAAAAATATTCAGAAGATATCCAAAGTCCTTGGGATTGAGCTTGCGGTTTATAAATAGTGGACAAAGCTAGGTAGGCGCCTGCAAGTGAGGCGTGCGCTTCGAGATCCGTAGGAGATGTCTTGACAATGGTTACGTGCCTTTCAATACTCGAAAGAAGAAGAATTTCTTTCATTTTTTGCACGTCTTCCCAATGGAGGAAAGCGCTAAGTTTGCTAAGTAGGTTTTGTATTGTAGGAAAGTTTTGAGAAAGTGTGTAGTAGGAGTATTCTTTTCCTTGAAGATAAGAGGCGAGTTTATGTAAGGCATTTGCTATGGAAACATGATAATTTGGAGAGTTTTTTTCAAATGTAATGCTACTTTCTAAGGCGTCTGAAAATTCTTGCTTTAGACTAAGGAGCTGCTGCGGCTTTTTCGCTTGGAAATAGAATCGCAAAACAAAGTATGCAAAAGCTGTTAGGAAAATAATAGCAAGAGAGGATGCCATAAAAAAAGATTGGGATGGGAGAGAAAGGAAGCAAAAAAATCCTAAAATTTCTAAAACCAGGATGAGAAAAAAGACGCTTTGAAATAACGCATAATATCTTGTTGTAGATAAAAATTTTTCTAAAAAAAATGTATACTGCATTTCTATTTGTCCGCTGAATGCAGAAGGGTTTGAACCTAGGGTATTGTCCGCTGAAATTTCAGATATTTGCATGGTCTATATTGGATAAATTGTTATTTTCCTGTTTGTATCATATAATTAATCACTTTCTGGGAAACTCCCGAATTTTTAAGATCAATAATTTCTTCCGGATTCAGTGTAAAACGCGTTCCTGTAGCTTCTATCTGACTTATGATGACAGAATCGCTTAACCCATTTTTAGACATTTCTTTCACATCATCTGTAGACAGATGATCTCCGCGATCCAGTTTTTGAAGGGTCTGAGGGCTCTTTTGCTGCATGATTTTTCTATCTTGTTCATCGAGAGCTGCCCCAACAAGCCCACCCGCAATGACTCCAACCGCACCCCCGATTAAAGCTCCTTCCCCACCACCTATGATCGCCCCAGTTCCTGCACCTAAAGCACCTCCAACAAGAACGCCTGTTCCTGTTTTCGATTCACAAGAGCAGAACAATACAGCGCAAATTCCTGCAAGAAGCCATAATCTTTTCATTTCGCTTTTAACCTTATTAATCTTCTTTAAAACGATAACCAACACCGCGAACCGTTTCTATTAGATCAAACTTAGGACCTAGTTTCTTTCGGAGAGAAGCGATGTGCACATCGATATTTCTATCGACTACAAGAGCGTCGTCATTATGAATATCATCGAGAAGTTGACTTCTTGTCAGTACTTTTCCGCGGTTCGAAATAAGTCTTTTCAATATGCCGAACTCAGAAAGTGTAACAGGGATCGTTTTGTCATTTGATTTAAGCAAATAGCGATCCACATCTAAAAAGAAATCTCCAAAAGAGATGATTTTCGTAGATTTTTCAGGCTCTTTACCACGGCGCATGACTGCTTTAATACGAGAGAAAAGAATTTTTGGAGAGAATGGCTTTGCTACATAATCATCTGCTCCTAATTCTAAGCCAAGTAAAACATCAAGCTCTTCCCCTTTAGCAGATAAGATGATAACAGGGATATTCTTTGTTTCGGAATTGCCCTTGATTTTTCTACAAACATCGAGACCATTTTGTCCGGGAAGCATGATATCGAGAATAACTAAATCAGGTTTTTCTCTTTCGATAGCCCTAAGCCCATTAAGACCATCCACTTCTACATGTAGTTTATAGCCAGAAATTTCTGCTTGAAGCTTTATGAGAGCTGCAATGTCTTCTTCATCTTCGATGAGTAAAATTCTCTTTTTTTGGCTCATAGATTTTCCTTGCAAATGGGTGATATGGTTTTTCTTTACAATTCAAACATTTTTTTGGAATAACTTCACGAAATTTTATTCAAAAATATATATAAGAACGAGTTTTCTAAATAGGAAGAGATTTGAAAGAAAAGGCTAATTTACATCTTGTAAAGAAATTTTTGATGAATATTTTGCATCTTTCTGAGAATATCGAAAATCGTTTCATGCAAGAAATTGCCCACCTTCCTGCTCTTCTTGTTCATGGCCGTTGGGATGCAGTGTGTTTGCCAGAAATGGCCTACCCTCTCTACCAAAATTGGCAGAACAGCAAACTGTGGATGGTAACGGAGGGAGGGCACACCGCTCCTGATCCTGCAATTGCTAGAGGGCTTGCTACTCCAACTGATCTCTTCGCTGACAAAATTCGAAGTAGTAAATAATCTTATTCTCTTTACAAAACTAAAGCGGGTTGTTTTAGATCATTTTCTTGATGGTCTAAGTTTTGTAATGAGACAGAATTGATAGTTTTCCCTAGAAACTTGGACCCTATTTGCCTAAATTTCTGAGGATTATCGGACACAAAGAATTGATATGCCGGAGAAAGAGCGGATAAAGAAGATCGTTTTTCTAATACTAGGCGCGTTTTTTCCGCAGTCGGGATCGCGGGATCAATCAGTATCATTTTTTCCCCAAGAATTTTTTGGATCACTTCTCCAAGAAGAGGATAGTGGGTGCAGGCTAATATGGTTACGTCTACTTCT
>DAIEPN010000264.1 GCA_027348355.1 Chlamydiota bacterium
TTGCTTTAAATGCGACATGAAATACCTCATCATAATGATCCACAAAGTGGACTTGGATTCCCTTCTTTATATATTTAGGGAGCTCATCATAGTCGCGTTGGTTGTCTTTTGGGAAAATAAGCACCTTAGCACCAGACCTCCTGGAAGCGATGAGTTTTTCTTTAATTCCCCCCACTGCCAGCACTTTTCCTGTAAGAGTGATCTCGCCTGTCATACCTAAATCTTGCATAACAGGTTCATTTCGAAGTAACGACAAAAGGGCTGTGACCATAGTGACACCTGCAGATGGTCCATCTTTTGGAGTGGCCCCTTCTGGAATATGTACGTGAACTTGCGTCTTTTCAAAGAAGGTCATCCCAGGTGCATACTTATGTACATTGCCGCTGAGATAGCTCCAGGCGATCTGCGAGGATTCTTTCATCACATCGCCTGCTTGGCCAGTTAATTTCATTTCGGTCTTTTCTGAAGCTACCTTAATCGCTTCTATATAAAGCGTAGCTCCTCCCATTGAGGTCCAAGCAAGCCCCATGCAAACACCCACAGGAGTAAATTGATAGAATCGGTCGGTGGTAAAGATAGGCTTGCCCAAATAGTCTACTAAATTCTCTTCAGAGATCTCGTAAGACTTCACCTTCTTAACACCTTTTTTCTTTTCAATTCCACGAACTACTTTTACAGCAACTTTTCGTAAGATTTTTTTAATATAATTCTCTAAACTTCGCACTCCAGCTTCTCTGGCATATCCATTGATAATCTGCATTAAAGCTTCTTTTGTAAAAGTGATATCTTCCTTTTTCAATCCCATGCTTTTACGATTTCTAGGAATAAGATATTTCTGCGCAATTTGGACTTTTTCTTCTAGGATATATCCAGACAATCTCAGGATATCCATACGATCTTTCAAAGGTTCTGGAATCGTATCAAGCACGTTTGCGGTCACAATGAAAAGCACGTTAGACAAATCACAGCGCACATCTAAATAATGGTCTAGGAAATCTTTGTTTTGCTCTGAGTCTAATACCTCTAAAAGAGCCGATGCTGGATCTCCTTGGTAGCTACTTCCCATTTTATCGACTTCATCAAGCATAATCACAGGGTTCATCGCTTCACTGAATTTGAGCGCCTGAATCATCTTTCCCGGCATTGCTCCAATATATGTACGTCTATGACCTTTAATTTCTGCTTCATCGCGCATTCCCCCAACTGAAAAACGGTAGAACTGTCTATTAAGAGCTCTAGCAATACTTTTCCCAATGCTAGTCTTTCCAACACCAGGGGGGCCTACAAGACAAATAATGCTCCCTTTTACACCACCTGCTAATTTACCAACGCTTATGAACTCTAAAATACGTTCTTTGATATCTTCGAGACCATAGTGATCTTGTTTGAGAACTTTTTCAGCAATAGCTAGGTCATGACATTCTTCGCTGTTTATACCCCACGGAACTATGGTAAGCCAATCTAAGTAATTGCGGCACACAGCATACTCTGCAGATTGAACTTCTAACACATTGAGCTTATCCAATTCTTCGTTGATGACATTCATAACATCATCAGGAACTTTCCTCTTCTTTAGACGCGATTCAAATTTTTCGATATCACACGTTTTGTCGTCCTTTTCAAGACCTAATTCTTTTTTGATTGTTTTGAGTTGTTCCCTAAGAAAAAATTCTCTTTGCGTCTTGGAAATAGATCCTTCGATTTTTTGATTGATGCTATTTTGCAACTTACTTAGATCAAGCTCCTTTTTAAGAAGAGCTAAAGCTTTATCAATTCTCTTTTCTAAATCAAAAGCTTCCAACACCTCTTGCAACTCTTCTCTACTTGCTGTTGTAAGAGCCACTGCAAAGTCTGCTAGCTTCCCAGGCTCGGTAAAATCTGAATGCCCAAGAAAAATCTGCAGCTCCTCTTTAAAAAGGGGATTGAGTTTTAACAACTCTTTAATCGTCATAATGATGCTGATCGAGTAGGCCTTTAGTTCTTTAGAGAGCTTTCTAGCGGGGTCATCGTGATATTTAATGCTCGCCTTTAAATTCTTTCCGCTTTTGATCACCTTGCGAATAGAAATTCTTTTTTCCATGTTCAAGACAACTTGTGCGCCACCTTGTTCCATGGGAATAATACGTAAAATTCGAGCAATGACACCTACGGAATAAAGATCTTTGAAAGTCACATCATAAATGTTTGCATCTTCCTGCTTCGTAAGAAAAAGACCCATGCATTTGTGATCAGACTTCGCTACATTTTTTAATACTTCGTAATAAGGACCAGGCTCGATGACGATAGGAGCTGCCATCCCTGGGAAAAAAGGTCGTCTGTTTAATGGGATTACAAAAACCTGATCGGGAAAAGCTACCGCAGGCTTCTCAGTCTTTTTTCTTTCTGAGTCCATGGTTTTTTTAAGATTTGCCTCAACAGCTTCTTCTACGGCATCTTCAAGAGATTCTTCCTCGTCGTTTCTTTCTTCGTAGGTCAAAATAATCCTCAAAAGTTGTTGTTAGATGGTTCATACTAAAAAATTAAACACTTAGTATATACAATCCTATTATTTATGATAGCACTCGATTTTGTCCATAAGGACCTCATAATTACTCTCTCTTTTTCTTTTTTCTCCTTTATGCTATCCTTCTGTAAAATCTCTCAGGAAACAATGAAAGCCTTAGTCATAGATACCAGTTCAGCCAAAAGTTTTATCGCCCTTACTGAAAAAGAAGAGGTGATAGCTTTCCGCGCTTTATCCACTGGCAAGGATCTTTCAAAAGATTTATTTCCCTTTATTATGGAACTGCTCACAAGCGCGCGTACAAGTATTCAAGAAATTGCTTACATCGCAGCAGGAATCGGCCCTGGCTCCTACACGGGAACAAGGTCAGGGGTAAGCGCCGCCAAAGCTCTTTCATTTGGCTGTAATATCCCCCTTATTTCCTTTTGTTCCCTTCTTCTTTTTCATCCAGAAAAAAGTCAAAAATTTGCTATTACCATTGAAACCAAAG
>DAIEPN010000266.1 GCA_027348355.1 Chlamydiota bacterium
AAATCTATAGAAAAAGGAGGTAAAAAACACTCCTCCTCACCGCGTCTCTTCACCTATCCTAAAGAAGCTCCGCCAGAAGGGCCCCTACGGTTCCCTGGCTGCATTTTATTCATACAAGTTGATAATTTTGAAGAAATTACAAAAAGCGAGGAGCCATCTTCTATAGAAAAATTTTCAGATGAAATTTCCTCCTTTTTATCCCTTCAATTACGTACTCTTGATAAGATACTTCTTTATTCTTCAGAAGTTTTCATTCTATTTCTTGGGGATACCCATGAAAAAGAAGCATTGCTCATTGCACAGAATCTTCAGAGAGGGGTTGCTAAACAACGCTTTTCTGCGGTAAAATCAGGAGCCACAGTTTCTATGGTGGTTGCTTCGATCGCCGAGAAGCCGGAGAAACCTTTAGATGAAATTAAAAAAATCCTTGAAAAGGCAAAAGTTGCTTTAGAAAAAAGCGGCTCTTCTCCAAATAGCCTACTCTCATTGTAAACGAAGGATCTTATGAAAAAATTGTTCTTTTTATTACCGTTTCTCTCCGCAGCTTTACTTAATGCTCAGGACAATTCATCTACGGATATGTCAAAAGCTATGCCTCTTCCTATCATGACTGAGGCGCAGAGTGCGCGGTCATTTATCATGATTGATCCTAAATCTAGAGCATCTGATCTCAAAGAAGCTTTTGAATTGCTAAAAAGAGAAAAAACAGGACCTAAAGTTATTCTGCAGCTCTCTGACGGATCTACAATTTCAAATATCGTTGATTTTACCGTGGCAACATCAGGCACTTTGCTCATTATAAAATACAATGGAATGCAAGGTCTCAAATACCAAGTTATTAATGTCGAAGATATCTCTTCGATCTCTCACATGTAATTTATGACTTTATATTTCCTCCGTACAAAAAATCTTCCAATTTTTACCCAGCTTCAGCTTGAAGAGGCTCTTTTGCGCACAAGCTATATCAATATATGCCTTGTTAATGAAGGATCCTCACAAGCTATCGTAATGGGAATTTCGGGGAAATTAGAAGAGCTCATCAATGCAAAAAAAATGAAAGAAAAACCCATTCCAATCATCAAAAGGTTCAGTGGAGGCGGCACAGTTGTTGTCGATGAAGATACGCTTTTCGTTTCTTTCCTTTTTCAAAAAGAAATACACAGTTTCCACCCCTTTCCGAAAGCAATCATGGAATGGTCGGCGTCTTTATATAAGGAAGTTTTTTCCAATCAAAAGTTTCAGTTAAGAGAAAATGATTATGTCTTTGGGGAAAAAAAATTTGGAGGAAATGCGCAGTACATAAAGAAAGATCGTTGGCTGCATCACACCTCCTTTCTTTGGGATTATAAAGAAGAAAGCATGGAATACCTCCTATACCCTAAAAAAACTCCTCATTATAGACAGGAAAGATCTCATGATGACTTTCTCTGTAAACTTTGTAAATACGAAGAAAGTAAAGAAAACGTGATCAAAAAATTGAGAACAACTCTTTCACAAAACTATTCTCTTCAAGAAATTACTTTGGGGGAAGTTTTAGAAATGACAAAGGTAGATCACAGAAAAAATACTGTGTTTGTTTCTCTAAATGATCAAGAACTTGTATCGGCTAGATGAATTAAGTCCTTAAACGCCTGTTTTGTAACTTGCCTTCCCATTACTGCAAGAGATTCTGTTAAAGGAATCTTTTTTGGACACACTTGCACACAGTTTTGCGCATTCCCACAATCACTGACTCCGCCTTCTTCCATGAGAGGATGTAATCTTTCTTGGGATTGCATCTTTCCAATCGGATTTGCATTAAATAATCTTGCTTGAGAGATAGGGGCCGGCCCTATGAATTTAGAATTTTTATTCACTTGAGGGCAACTTTCACTACAAACTCCGCAAGTCATGCAAGTAGAGAGTGTATACATCGTCTCTTGCAAAGACGGGCTGATCTTCGGACCAAATCCATGATCAAGGCTATTATCAACATCAATCCAAGCATGCACTTTTTTTAGGTTATCAAACATGACATCTCGATTGATCACAAGGTCTCGCACTAGAGGGAATTTTGTCATGGGAGCGAGCGTAATCGAATTACTCCCCGAAGCTTGTAAAATAGGTTCAATTAGAGCAGTACAGCCTTGTCTTGGCCTTCCATTAATCAGCATGGAACATGAACCACAAACCTCTTCCAAGCAACCTTGTTCCCATACAACAGGAGTCACACGTTCCTTTTTACGATTAACCGGCTCACTTTGAATTTCTATTAAAGCAGCGTTTACATTCAAAAAAGGTTTTAGTTCTAGCTCAAACTCTTCCCAATATTGATTTTCAGGAATCCCGCGAAAAATGCGTAGGATAAAAGTTTTTACCATATAAACTCCTTTTAGACAGGTAGCTGCATATTTTTAGGAATATTCTCTAACGTTGGCTTAATCTTTTTTGCTTTTGTATAATCGCGCATAATCGGTTTTAGATGTCTTAGGTCAACTGGCACATAAGAAATCATAGGTTCCTCTTTTTCTGCATCGTAACTTGCTATGGTAGTTTTTAGCCAGTTTTCATCATCACGATTTGGAAATTCCGGTTTGAAATGAGCCCCTCGAAATTCATTGCGAAGCAATGCTCCTTTTGTAATGACAAGCGAGAGCTCTATCATAGAACCAAACTGATTTGCAAAAGCATAAGTTTGATTCATTAAGCTACCTTTATCATCAAGAGAAATGTTTTTATATCTCTCTCGAATTTCTTTGATCTTCTCAATGGCTTTTGCTAAATCGGTATTATTTCTTTTGACCGTCACATCTCGAACCATGATTTCAGCTAATTCATCATGAAGCCTGTGGACATTTTCTTTCCCATTTCTAGAAAGGAGATCCTTTTTAAACACTTCTTCTTTTTCTAAAGCCTCGGTATACATTTTTGGTGATAGATTGCCGTAGCTATCTTTAAGAGTATCTAAATACCTTGGAATTTCATTTCCTGCAACAAGCCCGCCAAAGATACAAGAGAGAAGAGAATTTGCGCCTAATCTATTCGCGCCATGATATTGAAATTCACACTCTCCTACTGCAAAACATCCAGGGATGTTAGTCATTTGTCTAAATCTCTCTAAACGATCTGGATCATCACTTGCAGGCCAGTCAACCCAAGCACCCCCCATGGAGTAATGGACCGCAGGAAAAATCTTCATCGGAACTTTTCTTGGATCTTCACCAGTAAATTTCTGATAAATGTCGAGCACAGAATCGATTTTATGTAGTTGCGGAGCAGGTAGGTGAGAGACATCTAAATAAACTTGCATTCCTCCATCTACACCAAGGCCCATTTCACAAATACGAAGTACTTCACGAGCTGCAATATCACGAGGCACTAAATTACCAAAAGCCGGGTACATCTCTTCTAGAAAATACCAAGGCTCGCCCGTTTTTCCGCAGGAGATCTCTTTTCCTTCTGGTGTTGTGATGGTTTTTGACGAATTCCCATATACCCAAATTCTTCCCCCTTCTCCCCTGGAAGATTCAGAAATAAGGCGAAGCTTATCTACCCCTGGTATGGCAGTAGGATGAATTTGAATAAATTCTCCATTCGCGTATTTCATACCCTGCTTATAAAGCCTTCCATTAGCAGCGCCTGTGCAAAACGTAGAATTTGTCGATTTTTTAAAGATTAATCCAGGGCCTCCTGTTGCAATGATAACCGCGTCTGCTTTTAGCTCTTCCAATTTCATAGAAAAAAGGTCCATCATGATAATACCTCTCGAGATGCCCTGTTCATCCATGACAAGACGCATAAATTCGTGATGCTCAAATTTTTCAACGAGTCCTTTGGCTTCAAAACGACGAACTTGTTCATCTAGTGAATAAAGAAGCTGCTGTCCAGTAGAGGCTCCACAAAAAGCAGTACGATTATAAAGAGTTCCTCCGAACCTGCGAAAATCAATATTCCCTTCCGGTGTTCTGTTAAAAGTACATCCAAGACGATCCATCATACGTATGATCCCAGGACCTGCAAAACACATCTCCACAATGGGTGGTTGATCTCCCAAAAAATCTCCGCCTTTAATCGTATCGTAAGCATGAATGATAGGAGAGTCATCTTCAGCCTTCAGATTCATCGCAGCATTGATTCCACCTTGTGCGCATACAGAATGAGACCTTTTTACTTTTGTGACAGAAATAATGCGTACATGACATCCATGTTCAGCAAGACGCATCGCTGCTGCAAGTCCTGCCAAGCCACCTCCAACCACAATGACTTCTTTTCCCTGTTTTTTTCGAGTCATGTCTTTTATCCTTAACTTCGTAAATTGATCCAATAGGTTCCCCAAACTGCAGCGAGCCCAAGCAGTGTGAGCAAAATCATAAGAAAGATTGCAAATTTATTCATGGCTCTTTGGGAAATAGCTTTAAGTACAACGCCCCATGTGATGAGAAATGTCCAAAAGCCATTGAATGCATGAAAGCAAGCAGATACTACAAAAATCGTGTACAGAAAGACGTAAATTGGATTTTTGAAGGTGTCACGAACGATAAGAAGAGAAGCTGTTCCAAAATCTTTAGCCTGAACAACCACTTGTCCTGGCTTTAAAGAATAATGATCTAATGCTTGTACCCACTCAACATTTTTCTCAGACCTCTGCATTGAATTCAAAACGATTTGCTTTTGCGGATCAAAGTTTGTAAGAGCAGGCCCAGTAATACCGAGTGAATTTTCTTCTAAAAATCCTTCAGAAATTTCACGAAAGGTTTGTTTTGCATCCTTTTGTCTATAAATGTATTTTTCCTTTTCGATTGCATCTTTATCATAGATTTGTACTCCCAATCTTTCTGCAAGAGTATACAGCCCATTATCCATATTAACTTTTGCAAAATACAGAGTCTCCGATCCTTGCTTTACTGAAGTTGGGTATTCCAAAAAACGAAATTTAACAATGTGCCCTATAAGCATAAAAACAAGAATCCAAGAGGTAATTCTCTGCCAAGTGTAAGCTCTGTTACGACCATATTGAGGCAAAGAAACCTTTGATCCATTAGATTTACCTGAATTTGACTCTGATGTAAGTAAATATTTTATACCCAGAACTAAATGAAATAGAATAGGTACACCAAGCAAAAACAGCTCAATTGCTTCTAGGTAGGGTAAATTGTGCAACCCATTTACCATGGAAACAAAACCCCTTGCATCATCTCCAAAAAGCAAGGCTGCTTGTGAATTAGTAAGAAGATGCTCGATTAGAAATAGTACAAGCCAAAGACCCATCAAAGAATGTAATCTTCTCCAGACAAAAGCTTTTGGCAACGTGGCTGTAGTCGCAGTCATATGTAACACCTATAACAAAAAAATCATTAAACAACTGGCAGATGTTTTTCCAAAGAAAAAAATTTACAAGCATTCTTAAAAGTAGCTTCTGCAAGAGTAGAAACAGAAATTTTTTTTGCATCAGCTATAACTTTAGCCGTTTCTTCAATAAAAGCAGGCTCATTTGCCTTTCCTCTCTTTGACTGAGGAGCAAGATAAGGCGTATCTGTCTCAATGAGGAGTTGATGCAATGGGACATAGGATGCAACCTCTCGCAAGCTCTCTGATTTTTTAAAAGTCACGATCCCGCTCAAAGAAAGGTACCAACCACGATCTACAACTCTTTTTGCTTCCTCTACTGTACCGGTAAAACAATGTAAGACTATAGGTTGTGTAAATCCACACTCATCAGCAAGTTTAAACAGATCTGAAAAAGCTTCTCTACAATGAATTACTACTGGAAGCCTCAGCTGCTCTGCTAAAAAAAGATATCTACAGAGAAATTTCTGTTGGAGTTTTCTCGGAGAATGCTCATAGAAATAGTCAAGACCAGTCTCTCCGATCGCAGCAAGTTTTTTTTCTTTCGCATATTTTTCAACAACGGGAAAAAATTCTTCTCCTTCTTTTTCCACATCATGAGGAGTCGTAGCTGCAGTGTTCACAATCCAAGAATATTTTTTTTGAAGATCGATTCCTTTTTGCAGAGAGTCAATATCTGTGCAAATATTAGCAATACGAGAAACCTGAGCCTCTTGTGCATGCTTGATAATTTCATCAATATGCACAAAGGTTTCTAAATTTGTGAGATGGGCATGAGAGTCGAAGTACATAAAATCACACTACTAGAAAGTCCTCGATTATTTTTGAAATTTCATAGACGCTTCTCATATCAGAGCGTCGCCAAGGAAGCAATGAGATTTACATTCCCTTTGCTTTAAGGATACTGTTTCGAACAAAAATTGCATCCCCTTGCAAACCTTCATGATACCAATGCGCAATCATCCTAAATCCTTGATTTTGTAAGAAGGCATGTAAATCAGAGAATTGGGTTGTCCCCTTACGAAAGTTATAAAAGTTGGTTTTTGTGTATATAACTTTAACAGTTTTCAAAATGTTTGGAGAGCTTGTGATGAACTGCTTTTCAAACCCCTCTAAATTTACCCACATAAAATCAACTTCGGAAACTGAATTATCACGACACCAATCATCAAATACGACGCAAGGTAGTGTAATCTCTGGTCCCATATAATGTATTTTCATTGATTCTGACGGCTCTAAAAGAGAACTAGCTCTTTCAAATACTGGATCCTTTCCACCTGTTCCCCAACACACGTAAAACTTCACATTCCCATTATATGTGTTAACTGCAAGATTTTGACCTAACGTATTGGATAATCCTTGGACTCTCTCTTGATATTTTCTGAACTGCAAGGGATTTGCTTCAAACGATATAATATTCCCTCTTGGCCATCTTTTAGCAAGTGTAACGCTATCTGATCCATCAAATGCTCCCACTTCCAACACCGTAGAGGTTTCCGGAATAAATAAACTAATGATACCCAAATGATCTTGTATACCCTCGAAGGTTTTCCATATAGGGTTGATCCCTTGATATACTCTATCATTGTAGGCGGCAAAAACAGGAACACTTCCAAATACTAGCAGTAAATAAAAAATTCTCAGAAACTTCATACGGGCCTTTTGGTTGTGCAGTGTTGATTATCCACCTCATTAAGTAAAAACACTTTTGCATAAATCATCAGTTTTGAACAATTAAATTTGCTCTCGTATAAATCCTTCTCGATGCAGCTTTCTTCTCTAGAATTATTCCAAAATAGCAATCCTATTGATAAAAACCCTTAGCAAATTCTATGCGAATGGTTTTCTATCTTATATATGCAATTTACTTAGAATAAAGCATTTCAAATTGATCAATTTCTCTTGACTCCTTTCATAATGTGAATTATCGCAAACTCTCCTTGCCGAGAAGATAACCTCTTAGGTATAAAATGGGATTAAATCCACGAATAACCCTGTACATTTTTATGACTCAACCATTATTTTTTGCATCCCTGACCTCATTTTATACCGCCTACAGCGATAGTGACTTTTTTGGAAAAATAATTTTCCTAGGGCTCATCCTATTGTCCATCATCTGTTGGTGCATTCTGACTTATAAAGTATGGATGCTGCGAAAAATCAAGAAGAACTCTATGACTTTTCAGGATATGATTAGTAACCAAAAAGAGTCTCTTTTGCAGTTAGAAATAAAAACATCCTCAAACAATGCACCATCAGGAATGTTAAATCCGTTTCAGCAAATTTTCTCTTCCATTCAACAAAAGACAAAAGAACTTCTTCATAAAAACCGTTTCTTTTCCAATAAAGCTACTCAAGAAGGCGAAGTATATTTAAGTCGCGGCGATCTAGAACTTATCGAATCCCACGTATTAACAACGGTTTCAATTCAAAGTAAACTCCTCGAAAAAAATCTTTTCATTCTTACTATGATAGTTACCCTAGCTCCTTTTTTAGGACTTTTAGGAACCGTATGGGGCATTTTAACTACATTCGCAGGCCTACAAGCAGGAGGAACGATCAGCTCGAATAATATGATCTTAGGGGGGCTTGCTACAGCTCTTACTACAACAGTACTAGGCCTTGTGATTGCAATACCCGCGTTGATTTCCTATAGCTACCTGAAAAATAGCGCTAAAACAATCTCATCCGATATGGAAGACTTCTTATACACTCTTCTTTCTACAATCGAGCTGCAATACCGAAGGGTGGAATAATGCGAACTAGACGCCTTGTCTCTTCTCAAAATTCGCAAGAATCTGATGGAATCAATCTAACTCCACTTCTCGATGTTGTTTTTGTTGTTCTCATCATGTTTATTTTAATCACTCCAATGCTTGAACTTGATCGTGTTGAACTGGCAACCAGTTCTAAAGATAAAACCAAAGAAGCCAAAGTAGTACAAGAAAACCATAGGATCATGATCCACGTGCACGCAGACAATTCGATATGGATCAGCTCAAGAAAAGTTTCGTTAGAAGATCTTGCGCTGTTTTTGCAAAAAACAAACAAGGACTACCCTGGACAAATCCCTCAACTATTTCAAGACAAAAAAGCTTATTTCGGAACCTACCAATCCATTAAAAATCTCGTTGAATCCTGCGGATTTGAAGAGTTAGATGTAATTTTACAACCTTGAATGTCATCATGACCTTTTTTTCAGGAACTCATGAAAGCTCGGAGAAAGCGAATCAAAAAAAACGCAAGCTGTTTTTTCTGACTATCTTTGTACATGCCCTTATTTTATTTGCCATCTCCTATTCTCATAAAAACGTTTCCAAAAATACTGCCCCAAAAAAAATGGTTGTAAAAACAATAAGTCCATCAACTTCTGCAGTGAAATCTTCTGCTTTTGAGAAAGCATCTATAGCACCTTCATCTAAGGTACAAAGGCCGTCTAAAACAGAAGCAAAAAAAGCATCGAAACCTATTACCTCAAAAAACATAACGACAAAAAAAAATGAAAAAAAAATGCAATCAGGAGCGAAAGCAGAGCCAGATTATTCAACAGCAAAGAATCTAGCAAAACAATTAGAAGATAGCCTTTCTAAAATTGAGAAGGGAAAGATAAAGTCGCACGTGGAAAACACACTTTCACTAC
>DAIEPN010000008.1 GCA_027348355.1 Chlamydiota bacterium
CTGTATATTGTGAACATGCCAATTTTCTGGTTAATTAACCGCAACCCCTAACAAAAGAGCCTGTCAGGGGTTGGCTGAGAGTAAATTCAATAAAAGAAGAAGATCACCGTATTTCCCGTCCTTCTTGATCTACTATTCGCACGCTTGATTGATAGATATTGTCTGGTAAAATGTTTCTCTGAGTTGGATCAATAGACAAGTTTATGTGAGAAAGACTCGGAAGTTTCGTAGATTGAGAAAATGGATTATAGGAGATATCCAAAAAATGGAGGTTTCCCTTTTTTAGCAGAACATTTGGAATGGAAGTAAAATTATTCTTTCGAATATCTAGAGTTATGAAATCCATGTCCTTTATCACATCTGGTAGCGAAGATAGATTGTTTCCGGCTAAATAAAGAGCCCTTAGCTCTATGAAATATTTAATAGCTTCCGGTATGGAATCTAGATTTTTGTTGGAAAGATCTAATTGCCACAGGCCCTTGTTACAGGCCAGATCTCTCAATAGAGTTTCCAGCATGTGAGCTGAATTGGCTATAGCTTCTTTGTTTTGAATATCTGGGATAAATGAAGCTAGGAGGTTTTCTTTTGAGAAAATTGCAGATTGTTGATGTATAGGTATGGACTGATCATAGCCCTTTACTTTATCAAGAGGAATCTCTCTGGCAAAATTAGTTAAAGAGAAGGGAGATTTTTCGTCTCCTTTATGACACAAGGCTATATAAAAATGGATTATAGATAGATTTTCTTCGTAAGAGCGGTTAGGGATTGGTATTTTATTTTGGTGTATCCATCGAATGCTTTTATGAATTGGGCCCTTTTCTCCTCCAGTTATAGTCACCGGTATATTATTCACTTCCTTTTCGGTTGGCACTAGATTTTTTTGACTATTATCTATTGTTAAAAATTGAAAATGTCGAAAATTTGAAAAATTTAAAGGACTTGTAATGGGATTGAAGGAGATATCCAAGCTTGCTAAGCCGGCAATTCTGGAAACCGATTCAGGGACTGTTACAAATTTGTTTTTTGCTATGTACAAGATATGGAGATGGAGCTGCTTCAGGGAATCAGGGAGAGTGGATAGATTATTATTTGTCACATCAAGGACGCTTAGATTTGTAAAATATTTGATGGATTCAGGCAAAAAATTTAGATTTTTATTTCGAAGGTTCATCATACTGATTTTTTCTACCAGTTTTGAATCTTGTAATATTTTATCTAGCAGGTTAGCGCAGTTTGCTACTTCTGTTTGGTTTGCACTATCAGGGATAAGAGAAATCAATAGATTATCTCTTTCGAAAATTTTGGACTGTCGATCTAGAGGTAGATTTTTCTCGTACCCCTTTATCATATCAAGAGGAAGCTCTTGAGAAAAATTATGACCGTTATCATTGGTGCATAAAGCTATGAAAAAATGAATTAATGATAAATTCTCTTCATGAGACTGGCTAGCAACTTCTAGTTTTTTCACTTGAATGACTGATTTATCAATGCCTCGTTCTTCCTTAGCATGCACGTTCATTCTTGGGATCAGTGTAAGCAAACACAGAAAAAGCAGCTTTGGATAGGTGAAATTCTTTACTCTTTTGGGAATCATAAACTCTCCTTTGTAAATTTACTTTTCCATAAAATAGGGACTAATTTTTGGTAAGTTCTGATATTTCAGCTTAATCTTTGTAATTGGTAGGTTTCCGGGAAGCTTTATGAAAGCTTGATGTTTCTTTAAAGCCTGCAAAGAAGAAGAGGAGACTACAGGCTTGGCTTTCTGTTGAAATGATAAATTTACCCCGTCTCTGATAGAATTTGAGCCATAAGAAATCCCCTCTTGAGTTTCAATCAGTTCAGATTCTCCAAAGATTTTTGAAATTGAATTTGCCGTTTCAGGGTCGTTTTCAACGAATGCAATACGTGTATTACAATTCCCTAAGATTGTTCTGGTTTTTTCTCTTCCATAAATCTCTTCTAGTTGAGCAGGACTTTGTATCGCAAGAGCTGCACAGCCACCGTATTTTCGACCCTCAGTAACCAATTCTTCCAAGCCATTAAGATGGTTTAATCGAGCTAATTCATCTAGTACAAACCAAAGCTTTCGTGTTTGGTCAGGAGCCATTTTCTTTAAGCCGATGATTGCTATTGATATCCAAGTGGACAAAAGAGATGTCAATGATGCTCTTTGTTGAATGGTACAGTGAAGAAATAACCAAGAATCATCATATTCATGGTTTTGGATCCAATTTTTTATAGAAAATGGAGTTTCAGTATCTTCTAGCAATTCCAGGCATTTTATAAATGAAGCAAGCATAGCTCGAATTGATCCAGATGTTTTGTCCGAAGACATATCCACGAAGGCGGTTGCAGCAGATCCAAACATTGTTCCTGATAAAGTAGAAAGGTCTTCGTAGAGGAGCAATTTGACTAAAGAAGAAGTTTTTTGATCAGCTGCAAACATTTGTAAGGCTTCGTTTACAACACCTTGTGAACCTTTGCGCCAGAAATCGTCTTCATCTCTTTTAGCAGGAGGAACTAAAATTTGAGACATTGTCTCTAGTTCAGGTCCAGTGATACCCTCACACCACGGATGCCAGGATACACTGCGTTTATCAAAAGGATTCAAGAGAATATCTTTCCCTTCTCTGTAGTATTTCTCTACAAACTCTCCGCTTGTGTCTACGATAATTGCTCTTTGTTTTTGTCTTCGAATTTGAGGCAGAAGATGATGAAAAGTATTGGTTTTACCACTACCAGTTGCTCCGGTCACCAAAAGATGCTGATTTTCGGTGTTTTTGACAAGGGGCACGGAACCTAATATAAGGGGTGAAGCTTGAAATGTAAGTCGTAATCTAAGCTTTAGGGTTGATGGTGAACAGATTTTTTTTCCGGATACGTGGGTTTTTCTACGTGATAAAATGCCTTTAAAAAGAAATAGAGTTAAAAATCCAAAAAAGGAAAAAATCCCTAGCTTTAATGCTCTGTCCAAGTTTTTGATGGTAAGAGCCTCTAGATATTTTACGTATCTTTGACTTTGGCTTTTCACTTTTGAAGCTTTGATTTCAACTTCTGCTTTAGAACTGTCTTGACTACTCACTTTTTTCCAAAACTGGGCATTTACGGATACAGATCCATCTAAAGGTTCGGAAATAGATGCTATAATATTATAATAGAGAGCTTGGTAGTATATTTTTGGGACTGATATCGTCTTTGTTACAAAAAAACCCAAGCTGATTACTAGGGAAGAAAAAATGGCGATCTTAAGAACCTGCTTGGTCATCGATATACGATGAGCCCAAATTTGCCCTCCTTCCGTGATTTTTTTTAACATGCTAGTTATACCTACTTACGTTCTTCAAGGGCCTTTTCCAGGGCTTGGATTTTTTTGTCTTTTTCCGCAATGATCTTTTGGTATTCTTCTATGAGCTGAATCTCTTTTTGAAGTTTTCCTATAGAGTTCGAAGAAGACACTCCACTTGCTTCCCACAGTTCGTCATAGCTTTTTTGACGCGCTTCTCTTTCTTGTTGTCGGGTTTTTCTTTGATCTGCTTCTATTTGTGCCTTTTTCTGTGATTCTTCTGTCGGCTTGTGTTGTAATGACATGAGCAATCCTATACCGCCAAATAACAAAGAACCACAAAAGGCCCATATAGAGGCTTTTAAAAGATAAAGGTAAAATATGGATCCGTCTCTTTTAAAAAGAGCTGATATTCCAATAGCTGCAAAACACCCTAAAATTATGACAAGAAATATTACTCCTAATATAAATATTAGGCCGCTGCCTGCTGGATTTGTAGGCACTATGATAACTGATAAAAAAGACATAAAAACCAGGAGGCCTAAGGCTACTATAGGACTGATAATTCGTATTTTTTTTATCCAAGGCTTATCAGCTAAACTTCCTTCTTTTCCCCCCTTTTTTGGAAATAAGTAGCTTAAAAGCTGCGAAGCAGTATTGTCTATGATCTTACCTACGTTGTGATCTTTTAAATCCATTTCCTACTCCTTTGAAGAATCATTTTTTTCCCCGAAAAGTTGCTGATAAACATTTGATAGTCCCCTAATTGGAGGGGCAATCCAAGCATTAGTGTCTTTTATAAAGCTTGAAGGTAGATGATCTTCTTTTTTTAATTCATGGTTGATCGAGTCTTTCTTTTGAAAGCTTTGAAACTGAATATTTCCCTTTTCTCCCTGCACCTTTGATAGATACATTTTATCGTGGGCCGCGACTTTCTGTCGAACTTGTTCCACCCCATTTTGGGCATCGTCCTGGGTTACACCTAGAGAGCTTTGTTCTTTAAGGTTATAAGCTCTTGCATCAAAAGAGCTTTCTTCATATTTCTTTAAATTTCCCCTATAGGATTCAAAGGAATTGTTAACAGAACCTTCTTGATCTTTGAGATGATTTTGTGGTAAAAAATCACTAATAAATTCTTTCACAAGAATTTTTTTCTCTTCCGATTCCCCTGGCATTTCTATAGCTTGTATGATTTTTCCACTATCCCCCTGATATTTATCTTGAAGGAATGAAACAAATCGCTGATTAAGATTTTGTTGATAGCTAAGGTTATCACTTTCTGAATAGCTTTTTAGTTCAGCACTAGCTTCCTGCTGTTGTAAAGCTGCTCTATGTTGTTCTGCATAAGAAACTGTTTTATTGTAAGACTCAGAAAAGTCTTGGTGAAATTTCTGGTCTTCCCCTGACATGATGCTTGCTGTATCACCTTTGGATGCATTGGCAATCGTTTGTAAACTTTCTTGAAAGGTGTCGGACTCAAAAGCCTTTTCTCCACGTGTGTTTGATTCGGAAGAAGAAAGGCCCGTTTGAGAACTGAGATTGTAATCTCCACTGAGTTTTCCTCCAAAAATTCCCCATCCTTTCCCTAAGCTTGCGCTCAAGCCTCCTTGTATTACTTCGCGCATTGCTTCGTCTTTTTGAAGACCGTGAGTTTTGGCATAGTCCTCCCCTACTCCTTGAATATGCTGGGCAGCTCTTTGCAAGCTTGTTTGTTCCTGTACATTGTAGTTTTGCCCACTTTGATAATGTTGAGATAAAGCATTTACAAAGCCAACAGCTTTACTCGAGGTATCTGCTAAGCTATCAGAAAAGTTATGAGAAGTTTCTTTTACGGCGGAGGTTGATTTAGAATATGAATTTTGGACTGAAGACTGAAAAACATCGGATTTCGCTATACTTTCTCTGAGGTGGGAATCTCCTTGTTTCACAAAGAGTTCGTCTTGAGATGGAGCATAAGTAATCGTTTCGGATCCGCCGTCAATACCAACGGATCCATAAGAAAGAGATCCGCTATACCTTTGTTGAAGCATCGATGCACTATAAGCATTGGTATTATCGTAATTTACATTTCCGTAGCTGTAGTTTCCATAGGCTTTTTCAGCAGAGGCTGTGGCTGCTGCCGACTGACCGGGGGCCATTAAAGAGGAAGCTAACTGTACCATTTGTCCTACTCCGCCTTTTATAACTACCCATGAGAGGAAAGGTATAAAGAACATACATACACAGGCAATTGATTCCATAAAGCTATATAGATCCCCCAATCCCTCTGAAGTATAGACTGTCAACCCAAAGTTATCACCGAACGTTGAAGTTTTTATCTTCCAGGTCACATTCAGAAGAAATTTTACGACGACATAAAAAGGAGACCAAATGTTTATCCAAAGTAAAAAATGTAACCATTGGATCAAGGCTTGGACGCCAAAAGAAAGAAGAGCAAAGATGACTACAATCGGAAAAACCATGTAGATTAATCCCTCAAAGCAATTTTTCATAGCAACGAGGGAGCTGGCTCCTAACGCTCCTAAAATTTTTTGATTTTCTTTTTGTAGAAGATCCGCTCTTTTTGCGGCAAAAGAATGGAGTGTTCCCGGAATTTCTTCTTTAAGTAGTTGGGTGGCGATCTGTTGTTTAGTTAACTGATGGATATCGGCATTTTTCTGATCTTTGAGAAGTAGAGAGAGGTCACTTGTAGTTTCCCCAAGGATGATTTCTTTTGTATTTCCTTCTGTTTTTCCAAGTAGAGAATGAATTTTCTTGATGGCTTCTTGGCAGGTTAGAAAGCTTCCTCCTTTTACTACCGTTCCGTCTTGGATATCTTTGTAAAAGACTGTTCTGATTTGAGAGGTATTTTCCTCTAAGAATTGTAATACATTTTTTGAATTGATGAGATCCTGTTTTCTATAAATTCCAATCCCCAAATCTCGAAAAACGCATTCTCTGCAAAACTCTCGAAGGTTGTCTTCTATTAAGGGGTTAGCAATACGGCATTTTTTCGTACGAAAAATATTCTCTCCTGCATAAATATGTCCTGTCCAATTATAGAGTTTATCATTTGTCCCGTGAGTTACGTTTTCTAATGCATTTGTCAGTTTGTAATTGATAGTGCTTACTAAAGAAGCAAATTTTCCCAAAAAAAATGGCGTGTTTTTTACTGTGAAAAGAACTATGTCTTTTTGATCTTTTGATTTTTCTGCTAAATGGTCTTTAATGTAGATGGTTGTACGAGGAAGTAGTAAACAACACATAATAAATGTAGCGGGTAAGGCAAAATTATTGATTATAGAGTCAAACTTATCGCGGAAAAATGCAGAACATATGGCAGAAAGACTACCGATTCCTAGAGCAATTCGAAGAATTGCCTGAAATGTCTTATCAATTCCGCTATCTGAATTACCATAAATAAGCATTGCAATTGCGTTAAAAATCATAGATAAAAACTCTCCTCCTCCCCAGGTATGGATGGCAATATCTTTATCATTTGCCCACGCAGCGCTTCCCATAAGAAGGATACAAATAGTAATTCCTATAACTTTCCTATGCATTATAGCCCTCTTTCCCTTTCTTTAAGATTACGGTCTACATTCATGAGATAATCGATAAGTTGATGTTCGACGGAAATGTTTTGCAAATTTTTTACGTTTAAGGCTTGCAAGTCTTGTAGGATTCGTTGGATGCTTTTAATGTAATCTTCTAGCTTTTCGGCACTGACTTGAGCTTCTCGAAGGGCTTCTGCGTGATGAAGGGTGTCTTTTACGACCCGTTCTACGAATTGGATGACATGATCATATGCGATTAAATCGGCGTATCTCTCAATTGCTAGCATTCCTCCTTTACCATTGTATTGAGCCATCAAAGATAAAAGGCTTCCTATAGGAAAGTGTGTTCCGCTGATAAGAGACTTTTCTTCTTCAGAAAGAGACACTTTGTTATTTTTATTCTCTTCTATGATTTTTTGTTGAAGGGAGAGTAAAATTTTATAGACTTTGTTCTTCCAACCTTTTTCAGGGAGGATTTTTAATTCTCCTATTTTAACTCCTATTTGGTCATTTTCTATCAAATAGGCGTCGGATAAAGATCCTCCAAATCGAAGTAAATCTATTGCTTTTTCGTATTTTGGTTGGAAAGTTTTACTATAAGATGAGGCTCCCGGATGTTGATAAACGACGATTGTACCTGTCATCGTCATAAGAAGGTTTTTTGTCTCTAAATCATGACTTGTATTTTCTAAAGCTTTCCAAGCTATGTTGTAATTACCAATGAGGAGGTTTTTGTTCTCCTTTTGCAGTTTGTCAACGATATGCTGTTGTTTTGAGGTGTCACGGCAGCCGTGCTTAGCTTCGATAAGATCGGTGAATAAAGGATTAGAAGTGGAAGCATGTTCGCATATGTGAGATGAAGCTCGTTGGTTCTTGGGCCAGGCTCCTTGTACAATGCTTGTTGCAAGCTCACAAGAGTTGATGTTAATAGCATTGAGTTGATTTGCCCATGTTTGTACCTGTTTAAGATTTGAAGAAATCACAGGAGATACAGTCTCCAACCCCAACAAAAAGGCATAGCTGGCCCCATTGGTTGCAATGCTTTTTAATGCCTTTTTCATTTCGTCTTTAGAGGCGATGTTTAAACCTCCTAAAGTATAATCTATTCCTCCGCAGCCTGCGGAGATTTTCGGAAGGCTGATATGAATGGGATTCACGTCATAGACTGGAGTTCTTATGACACTACTGCCTCCAAGGAAATGCACTCCCAGTTGAGAGTTGATATATTCTGGGGTATTGAAATTTGACTTCACGTTAAAGGTATCGAAGAATTTATCCATTTGGTGTTCAATTCCGCCAGAAAAGGCAAAAGAATGTAAAAAGAGGCTAATACACAAGAGAGTCTTATTCATTTTCTTTCCCTAAGCTGTCTTTTGGCAAATTTTCTTCAAAACTTTGATCAAGTTGGATTTCTATGTTCTTTTCGAGTTCGCTTACTGTAAGAAGTCCCACTCCTACAGGATGGGCTTCTTGTTTTGTTGGTTCTACAACAAACATCGCAGGGGTGGAGGTGATCCGAAAAAATTTACTGATTCCTTTGTCTTGTTCAAAGCTTTCTAAACCTTCTACTCCTATCCCATCTAAAGAAACGAATTTGCATTTCCATTGGTGTGTGGATGCAAAAAGTTCCGCTACTTCGATGGCTTTTGCAGAAAAAGAGTTTTTCCCTTCGAAAAAAACAAGTAAGAAATGGTTTTTAGAAAGCTCCTCTAAAAACTGATTTCTCTTTTGTGTGTCATAATCCCTTTTTGCGAGAATTCCATAAGAAGAAGTTGGTGTTTCCAAAAAAGACCCTAGTTCGGGGTAAGATAGGAGAACTTTTTCCCAAGAGCTTGCAAATTGAGATGATTGATCAATCAGAAGTTTTTGAGCTTGTAGGTATTGCAAGATATTATGTTCTGAAGGGACGAGGATAGCCAAAGATCGGAGTTGATTTAGTTTCTGAGCTTGTACAAAGATTTCTTTTTCGGCTTTTTCAGGAGTAAGGTTTTTATTTTTTTCCCGTTCTTTTAAGTCTTCAAAGTAATACCAACCTTCGAGTTTCTTTTCATACCATGAGCTATAAGCAAAAAAAGGGAAGAAAGATATGAATAGCCAGAGCAGTATTTTTTTCATTTAAATACTCCTTCATATTCATAAGTGGCTGGATTGTTTGGATCGATAGGAGGTTTTTGTTTTTGATTTACTTTGTTTTCTACCTGCGATTTGAGGTTTTGGATGCTGCCTTCCAGCTTTTTTTTCATTTTTTCTGTGTCTACAGCTAAGTCTTTAAAAATTTCAGAGAAGTCTATTTTGGTAGTGTCTAATTTAATAAAATCATTTAGCTTGATCCCTTCGCATTTAGGGTGATCTGCGGAACCCCATTTCATTCCTAACTGTGATCTCCCCTGCTCTTGAAAGAGCCGTGCCAGCTGTGTAGGGAAACAGCAATACACTTGCTCGGTAGTTGCGTTTAAAAGTTGTTTTTTTGTACCAACGTAACGACATTTTCTTTCTTTTTTGTGCTGGCAGAGCTTTTTTTCTTCTTCAGAACATTTAGCGAGTTTGGCTTTTACGGCAGCTCCGTCCATGTCTTTACAGCAGTCATACACGGCGCCGTCCAGAAGGGTTCTCTTGCACGAGGATTTTTGACCATTAAAAAGAGGGAGATTTCCGTCAACACTTGCTTTGGATTTTTCAAGCTCGGTTTCCAGTTCTGCAAATACGGCTATCGCTGCGACGGCAGGACCAAAATCGTCACTTTTTTCATAGTCTGTTTCAAATTCGTCGTTCAGACCGAAGATCGCTCGGTTTTCAAGACCTGCTCTTTTTTTTAAAATAGCCTGTTTTGTCATATCAAAAGTCAGCTCCCATTTGTCACATTCTCCTAACTCACTAACTTGAATGCATTTTTTGCTTACAAGAGTTCCTCCTTGAGAACGCAATTCGTTACATTTGGAGCCTCCTGAAGAGTCGCAAGAAAAGATAAAGGTTTGTTCCCAGGTGTTTCTTGTAACAGCCCGACCTTGAATTACTCTTGTTTCACTTGGAGAGTTGATGATGGAAATGACCTTGCAAGAGGTGTTATTTGTAAAAGTTTTAAAAACTTCCGGATTATCTTCTTTCCAAATGTCTTTTTCTTGAGGTTCTTGTGCAGTGTAATTTTCTTGTTTGGAATGGTTGCAGTGGCCGATGTTGTCGTGGTGCCAATATTTACGCTTCACTACGTGGTATAGCCCGTCTTTATCGAGAGAAACATCGTGATGGGAAATACTAGAGTCTTTGTCATAACCGTTTTGCACAGTTTGTTGTCTAGCTAGAGCGTGTTTGTGTCTCCAAAAGTCTTCGCTTTTTTCTTTGTGCCCTTGGCAAACTTTTTTCTGCTTCGTTACGTTTACGTTAGTAACTTCAACTTCAAGATATTTTGTGAATGCTGTTTGATATACTCCGCCTTCGTGACAAGTCATGAGAATGCTTGGACTGTCATCCAAAAAATCATGTTCCAAAGAATAGTTTTCGCTAGGTGATTCTAGAGATTTGTATGGGTTTTCTATAATATTTTTTGCATCTATGAGAAATGCTTCGCTTTCATCAATTTGTTCTCGCTCCCTATCTTTCGTAGGTGTGAGAAAGTCTTTGAGCTCTGAATTTTCTCTCTTCGGTTCAGATGGTACGACCGATGATCCGTCTGAAGCAAAATCAGCTGGATTGATCCCGAGCGATTCGGTTTGTAGGCTTTTTTCTAAGCTCTGCATACTGTCTTTAGAAAATTCCCTTGCTTCTTTGCGAGCTTCTTTTAAAGAGTCGGCATAACTTAGATGAGTAAAGATAATAAAAAATCCAAGAAGAAGCATGCGTATCATTTAGCACCTCCAACAGCAGTTAAAGCTATTTCAACAGCATCGATGCAGCAGTGCTTTTTGCCCCATATTACATAAATAAAATCTTCTCCCCCTTTTGGATAAGTTTTTCCTGAGCCCCACACAATGTCTGTTTTACCAAGAGTTTGACATGGGCCTTTTGTATTTGCTATTGGATAGGCGAGTTGGGTTTTATAATTTTTCTTGGGAAGAGTATAAGCTGGTTTTTTTTGACAGAAATTATCCTGTTCTGCGGCCCAAATGGTTCCTAAAGAATGTAGTTTTGCGAGAGTTCTTTGCACGAGAAGGTAACTTGCTTGTACGCCTCCTACGTGATGAGTTACATGCCCCATGAAAGGATACAAAGAACCTGAACACCCCGCACACCAAAACTGAATATCATTTGGTTTATCTAAAGAAGAAGTTGTGCAATCAGCTATACAGGCTGATTGAGCGACTGGATTAGAATAAAGAATTGCCTGTGGATTGACGACGGCATTCCACCCGTCATCTGACCAAGTTGGATCCAATTCAGACATGTAGACAATATCCATAGAAACTTGCTTTTCGGTACAAGAAAATCCGGGGAAAAGATCCAAAAAGCTTAAGATTGGAAATTTGTAATAGTGGACGTGATAAAAACTGTGACGAGAAGATTCTCCCACATTAGACAGTCCTCCCCTCCCCTTGATACCAGGTGTTCCGATCGACTTACCACCCAGCGTTAAGCATTTGTATGGTATTCGAACTACTTCGATAAGAGCTACAGGTTCCCAAAATGCAAGTGGAATGCCAACTTTAGGAGGAGTGCCCGCACAAGCGCAAATAGGATTTTTATAAGACATATAGTCTTTGTATCCTGGAGTTGTGTTTACGCCCGCTGCATGAATAGGGAAAAGACATTTCCAACAGACATCCGTGATCGGGTTTATGAATTTACCATCAGCAAATACTGATGCTGTCTCACCAAAGAGAAGAAGGAATAAAGAGAGATAGTATTTTAACATGGTTATCTCCCCTGCCTTACATTTTGCTTAATAGTTTTTGCTAGATCTGAAAGATCTCCATATCTTTCTATTAGTGTCAATGAAGCATCAAGGTTTAAGTTACCTTCAACCTTGTCGAAGAT
>DAIEPN010000100.1 GCA_027348355.1 Chlamydiota bacterium
AAGATTCGGAGGAGCTGCTTACGCTGGCTACCCTCATTGTCGGTAGTCGAAATTTACCAGTTACCGCTCAGCTTGAGAAAGCATGCGATGAGAAAATTTTGAAAAGAGTGCAAAAAGCAAAAACGCAAATTCTTGAGATGGGGATTGCAAGTACTTATGTAAGAGAAAGATTGAAAAATGGATTGTATTGTGGGCATTTAGTGCCTCAAAAAGTTTTAGATTATATTCATAAAAATAAGATATACAAATAATTATATGACGAAAAAAGATGTTAATTTAATTTTGAACTCTATTGCTCAGACTATTTATGACAAAAAAGGGAGCAATATATTAGCTTTAGATGTGCGCGAGTTTTCTTCCATTACCGACTACGTCATTATCGCTGAAGGGAATGTAGATAGACACGTAGTTGCAATTGCCGCAGCAATAATAGATACGTTAGAAAAGCTCGGGGAAAAAGCTGTTTACGTAGAGGGAATGCAAACTGGTGATTGGGTAGTCCTTGATTTTATTGGGGTTATGGTGCATTTGTTTATGCCAGGGCTTCGTGAAAGATATCAATTAGAACAGCTTTGGCGAGAAGGCAGCATAGTAGATCTTCAAATCAACATCACAGATGAACCAAGAATTTCCTACTCTTCCCAATCCTAATCTGGTAGTTAGTAAAGGAATTTTCAGTTCATTTTAATTCGTAACTTCATTATCATATTAGAATTCAAAATTATAAATTATCATCAGGGGAATTATGCAAAAAAAACGTGTCGTTGTCACTGGCATGGGAATTGTTTCTTGCTTTGGTACCGATGTAGATTTATTTTATGACCAATTATTGGCAGGAAAAAGTGGGATAGTCCCCATTGAAGAATTCCCTTGTCAAGAGTATCCAACAAGGTTTGCCGGAGTTATACGAAATTTTGATACAGGCGAATACTTGGATAAAAAACAAGCTAGACGAGTTGACCCTTTTATTCGCTACAGCGTTGTGGCAGGGAAGAAAGCATTAGAACATTCAGGTCTTCCTCTCAATTCATTAGATAAACTTGACAGGACTCGTTGTGGTGTTGTGATCGGATCCGGAATGGGTGGAATGAATGTTTTCTATGATGGAGTGGAAACCGTTTTGCACAAAGGTTTTAAGCGACTTACCCCGTTTTTCGTTCCTTATATTATTACCAATATGGGGGGCGCCCTTTTAGCTATTGACATTGGCTTTATGGGACCTAACTATTCCATCTCAACTGCTTGCGCAACCTCAAACTATTGTATACATGCTGCAGCAGAGCACATTCGCAAAGGGGATGCCGATTTAATGCTTTGTGGAGGAGCGGAAGCCCCTATCAATCCTATCGGGCTTGCTGGCTTTGTTGCCATTAAAGCTCTTTCAGAAAGAAATGATGATCCGACTAAAGCTTCCAGACCATGGGATAAACAAAGAGATGGTTTTGTAATGGGGGAAGGATGTGGTGTTCTTGTTCTAGAAAGTTTGGAGCATGCTTTGCAAAGAGGAGCTCCGATTCTCGCTGAATATTTAGGAGGGGCCCTTTCTTGTGATGCATACCATATGACTGACCCGAAAGAAGATGGGGCTGGAGTTGCTCTTTGTATTGAGAATGCATTAAAGGATGCGGGGATTGCAAAAGAAGAGATCAATTATATCAATGCCCATGCAACTTCTACTCTAGTAGGAGATGTGTGCGAAATTAGAGGGATTAAGAAAGTTTTTGGTCCTCATGCAAAGAATATTAAGATGAATGCAACGAAATCAATGACGGGGCATTGTCTAGGAGCTGCGGGCGGGATTGAAGCGATTGCTACGATTAAAGCGATCCAAACCGGTCAATTACATCCCTCCATCAACATTCAAGATCTTGAAGAGGAAGTGGATGGAATTGACGTGGTTCCAAACGAAGCAAAATTCCATAAAGTAAATGTAGCATTAAGCAACTCTTTTGGATTTGGCGGTCATAATTCTACTGTTTTATTTGCCCCATACAAAAAATAATCTATGTCTGAAGTTCATGAAGAATCTTTTGGCATCATACCTCTAAGAAATGGTGGCAGCGGGATAGAAGTCCTGCTGCTCTTACATAAATCAGGATATTTTTGGGGATTTCCAAAAGGTCATAAAAATCCTGGAGAAGATTCGCAAGAGACAGCATTGAGAGAACTTCGAGAAGAAACAGGTCTTTTTATAGAAAAAATATTCCCTGATATCAGTTTTGCAGAACAATACTCCTTTGAGAAAAATTCAAGAAGGGTTTATAAATCTGTGGTGTATTTTCCAGCATTTGTCTCTGGAGAGATAAAACTGGATGAAAAGGAAATTTTGGAAGCAGTTTGGCTTCCTGTTACTAAAGCGATTGAAAAGCTTTCTTTCCCAGAAAGCAAAAGAGTTTGCAAGAAATTATTGCAAACAAACTTATTTACCTGAAAAAGGAGGGAGTTATGTTAGCAATCGGATATTATGCAACACAATTAGCGACAGTAAAAACATCATGGATACGTAATGCTTTTATCATGCTTGTAGCGAGCGTGATCATCGCACTTTTTGGCGCAGTATCTATTCCACTGCCTTTTTCGCCTGTACCCATCGCAATGCAATGTCAAGTCTGTCTCTTTTTTGGTGCATTTCTCGGAAGTAAACGAGGGGCTGGGGCTGTGCTTTTATTCTTAGCTCAAGGAATGATGGGACTTCCTGTTTTCGCAGGAGGTGCAGGTGGAGCTCACCACTTCTTCGGTCCCACAGGTGGATATCTGATAGGATATCTAGTAGGAACGTATCTTTGTGGACTACTATGGGAAAATAGCTCAACGAAAAGTATTGCAAAATGCTTTTTAGCGATGACAGTTGGAAATGCTTTTGTCTATTTCCTCGGAATGGCATGGCTTTCTACTTTTGTAGGTCTAAGTTCGGCTTTTGTGCTCGGATGCCTACCTTTTATTGTTGGCGATGTTGTTAAGCTCTGCATTGCAGTTAAAGCTGTCAGATCCTTTCGTATTTTGCCAAGTTCTAGATCTTAGTCTAGAGCCTTGAACGAGCAAATATTTGTGATGCTTTACTTACTTCCTGTGTTGAAGGGGGAGTAAGTGAAGCATTTGTCTTTTTAGGTTCTTTCATAAAAGCAATATGACTATGCATCGCCTTACTTACACCAGCTGACTCTGCCGGTTTTGGTATAAAACTATGGGGTTGCGTAATTGGGCTTGTATCTGCTTTTCTTACTACCATAAAAACTCTCCGTGTGTTTGTCTTTGTCTAATTGATTATAGATTTAGAAGATTTACGACAAATAA
>DAIEPN010000019.1 GCA_027348355.1 Chlamydiota bacterium
CAATAGCAAAGGAAGGGTCTGCATTATTTGCTTTGAGTGCATGGGCTAAAAGAGAAGATGTTGTGGTCTTCCCATGACTTCCTGCAACAAGAAGCGCCGATTTTCCGTGGAGAAGATGGGCTAAAAGATCCGCCCTGTGCAGCATATGCAGTTGCTTAGACTTCGCTTTGGCAAATTCAGAATTTGTCTCTTGAATACCGCTACCATATACAATTTTCTGATCTTTACGGATGTAAGAGGCGCTGTGTTTTAAATAAATCTTGGCCCCAAGTTCTTTTAGCTGTTGGACTACAACGCTATCATTTTGATCACTTCCAGAAACGGAGCAACCTTGTCCCAAAAGAATACGAGCTAGAGCACTCATCCCAATTCCGCCAATTCCGATAAAATGGAATTTTTCCATAGTCTTTTTCTCTTTCACAATTTTTTCAAGCATAAAACCTCGTCTACTAAAGAGACAAAACTCATTCTATTTTCCTGCATCTTAAAAGAGCCCATAGCAAGACGCATTTTTTCTAAGCATTTTTTTTCTGGACATAGCAAATCCTGGATTTTCTTTCCAAGAGATTCTGAAGTTAGTTGCATTTGTGGAATATAAACTGCTCCTTTCACACATGTTTCCATAAATAGCGCATTCTTTTTCTGATGATCGTCAGCTGCATAGGGATAAGGGATTAAGATGCCAGGAACTTCAAAAGCGATCTGCTCCGCTAAAGAAGCGGCGCCAGCTCTGCAAACTACTAAGCTTGCAGCTCTCCAAGCAAGGTTCATCCTATCTTCAAAAGGTTTAACGCAAGCTACAATCCCACTCCTTTCATACTCTTTACGAAGTTCATCCGCTTTTTCTGAGTCACCTGCAATATGAATAATTTGAAAATCTGGATCGATCTTATGCATATTTTTAGCAGCTTGCAAAAAAAGTTGATTAATCGCAGCAGCACCTTGCGATCCCCCAAAAACAAGAAGTGTTGTTTTAGATGGATCGAGATAAAAATAAGATCTTGCTTCTTCTTGACTTAAAGAGACTTGGTCTTCTTTTTGCCAAAGAGGAACTTGCACTTCTAAGATCTTTCCTTTTAGCTTTTCAGCCACACCAGAAAATTGAATCGCTGTAACTTTGGCCCACCTTGAAAATAAACGATTGACTTTTCCAGCTTCTGCATTGGGTTCAAACAGGATAAAAGGAACTTTCTTGAAAAGGGAAGCTACAAGGGTAGGGAACGAGTAAAAACTTCCAAATCCGATCACAACACTTGGATCGTACTCTTTGAGAATTTTATAACTTTGCTTAATCCCTCGTAAAATTGCGAGAAAAGAAGAGAGAAAATTTTTCTTAAAGGAAAGCGATGCGCTTGAAACCTCTTGAAAAGAAAACTCTGATCTTAAAAAACATCGGTTACTCCCCAATCCTTTTCCTACAAAAAGGATCTCACTATCAGGATGAGCCTTGGAAAACTCGCGAGCGAGCGCTTGCGCTGGAAAAAGATGACCGCCCGTTCCACCCGTTGCGATAAGAATTCTATTTCGACCATTTTTTTGTGACATATTTTTTCCCTGAGCGGTGTGCGATATTTAAAATTACAGCAACCGTCATAAAATTCGCAAACAAAGAAGATCCTCCCTGACTAAAAAAGGGAAGATTTGTTCCTTTACTTGGAAGTAATCCTGAAACGACACCTAGATTTAAAAATGCTTGAAAACAAAGTAAAAAAGTAAAGACCGCTGTTACATAAAAACCTTTCATATCTTTGCAACAACTTGCCATATAAAAGCCTAAGTAGCCGATCAACATATAGAGAAAAAGTAAAGCTATAATCCCTGCATATCCAAATTCTTCTGCATAGATTGCAGCAATATAATCACTGCGCGCTTCAGGAAGATAGTCGAGCTTTTGCAGACTCTCGCCTAGCCCCTTTCCCCAAAGCTGTCCTGAACCCGCTGCAATCTTTGCCTGATAAGGTTGATGACCTTTACCTCGCAAATCTGACTCTGGATGCAAATAGACTCGAATACGATCAGGGACGTGTTTCATCTGAGAGGCAGCTAAGCCTCCAATAATTGCTAAAATGAGTAAGGGCAGAGCCCAATAGATCCATCTAATCCTTGTTAAAACAAATAGCACCACAAGACCTGCAATGATAATAGCGACTGTTCCATTGTCTGGTTCGATTAAAATAAGGCCAATGGGAATTGCTGCCGTTGCAAGAAGAATAAGAAATGATTTGAGGTCCATCGGCTCATTTCTTTTGGTAATCTGCTCAATATAAAATAAAGGGATCAAATATTTGACAAACTCAGAAGGTTGAAAAGAAATTCCCATAAAACGCATCCATCTGTGCGCACCATTAATTTGCTGACCGATTCCGGGAACAAACACGAGAATTAAAAAGACCACACCGATCCACAAAAAGACCTTGCTATACCTTAATAAATTTTCATAGCCGAAATATCCGACAATAGCTGCTAAAATTACAGCAATACATGCATAAGATAACTGTTTAAAAAGCCCAAAATGAGTGCTTTGGGCAAGAGATCTATCGAGAACTTCTGCGGAAGTTGTATTAAATACCATGAGAAGCCCCATGGAAAAAATAAGAAGAACGCAAAATAAAAAAGTAAAGATATAGCGATTCATAGACTATTCACTTACGTACTATTGAATACGCAATTGATCTCCAGGTTTAAGACGACGAGCAGCCTTTTCATCTAAATTGTTCAACTTGAGTAGTTCTTCCACTTTCATATGATTTTTTACTGCTATCGTCCATGGATTGTCACCTGGTTTTACGATGTAGTACTTCCCAGTAGAGCTAGTTTCTGAAGATTTTGTAGATGGAGAAGTTGCTGTTGTTTTTGCGACTTGAGTCTCTTTTACTCTTACACCTTTTTGAGGAACTTTAAGTACTTGCCCAATACGCAATCTGCTACTAGACAACTGGTTTGCTTTCATAATTTCTTCGATACTGCAATAATGGATGCGCGCGATCTTTTCTAGGACATCCCCTTTCTTTACGGTCACTTCTACAAAAGCAGACTCATGTCTTTCTACAGGTGCAGCCTGCATAGGTGCTAGATTCCTTTCTTCATGCGTTGCCACTTCTTGTTCTATTTTTACACTCGGAATCGTAGGCTCAATAGATGCGACTACTGCTGGAACCTCTGTTACTTGGGGAGGAAGAGAATACTGTGTCAAAACCTGATCTACTTCATCTTCCACTGCAGCAGGACGCACAGAAAGGGCAGGCGAGGAGTATGCAACCTCTACTTGAGCAGGTGCAAGTTCCTGAGTCGCCTTTGCAATCGTTTGTTCCGATTGAGAAGA
>DAIEPN010000024.1 GCA_027348355.1 Chlamydiota bacterium
ATGTCAACGTATATGCTGTCAGAGCCCAAGATGACCAATCTTTAGGATCAAATTACCGTGACGTATATATCGAAGTAGAAGAGTCCACTACAGGAAGCGCTAGCCTTTTTGCAGGATTTAGTTCGGCCGATGATCTGTTCGGCGGACTAGACCTTTCAGAAAACAACTTTAACTATAAAGGGCTTGGACAAGTTTTTACCAAAGGGCCTTCTGCAATACGAGGTGGTGGAGAATACGCCCACGCTAGATTTAGTATCGGCGCTAAACAAAGGACATATCTATTTTCTTGGTTAGATCCTTATTTCCGAGACACTTCATGGAGAGTGGGATTTGACGTTAATAAAACTTTTAGTGACCTCGTAGCTAAAAATTATACCATTGACTCAATCGGAGGCTCAGTTTTTGCTTCCTATCCACTCAATCCCTACTGGACATTTGGCACGAAATATCGTGTTAAATACTCTGATGTAGATATAGATAAAAAGCTCCGTCACAATGTCGATGAAGAAAGAAAAAAACAAGATGAAGCAAAAAAGAATGGAACATATAACCATCGACATAAAGCAGACGAACTTCCGCCAGAGAACAACGTTCTCTCTGGTCTTTCTACTTCGATCTCTTTTGACTCTACAGACAGCTCTCTTAAGCCCCGTAACGGCTTTAGATCTTCTCTAGAAGCAGAAATTGCAGGAGTGGGAGGAGATGTATTTTTCTTGCGTTTTGGTTATGTTAATAGCTATTACACAGCGCTTTGGTCTAAAGGGACTATGAAATATCGCTTCGATTTTAGATATATTCAGCCCATTGGAAGTACAGATAGCCCACATGACATCCCAATTAGTGAAAGATTTTTCTTAGGGGGGGTGGCATCAGTACGGGGATATCGAGACTTTTCTCTTGGGCCCAGGTATGATACTGACGATCCGACAGGAGGTATTTCATCTTCTTTACTCTCTGTAGAATATTTACAAAATATTATACCCCGTCTTGATGCATTCGTCTTTGCTGACGCAGGATCTGTATCAATGAAAAGATTTGCTTTTCCCGGTCACTACAATATCAGTTATGGATTCGGAGTTCGCATTGAGCTTATGAACCGCATGCCCTTTATTTTCGGTTTAGGCTTTCCGATTAATCCAAGTTATAGCCATCAAAGAAAGCAATTCTTCTTTTCCATGGGGGGACAATTCTAGTGCGTGAAAATATCAACCTAGATAACATTTTATTACCCTCATATGAAACCAATAAGGAGCCTTTCTATGAAAAATAAGTTCATCCTCGTTTTATTAGCGTCCCTAGGACTCTCTGCAGGAACTTTTGCAGCAAATGCAGTAAACGCGCAATCATCTATTGGTGTTGCTAATTTTACAACATGCATTCAAGATTCTAAGTATGGAAAAAAAGAACAAGAAAGTTTCGAAGCTCTAAAAAAACAAATGTCAACTCTTCTTGAAGATACAGAAAAACAACTTCGTGAAATCTCTGCAAAATTTAGCGATGCAGAATATTTAGATGGTCTTTCTCCCGATGCGGAAGAAGAGCTCAAAGTTAAATTCGGTACATTAAACCAAGAGTTGGCTCGATACAGAGAGCAATATTATCAAGTCTTAAACCAAGCGAACATGCGTATTATGGAATCAATGAATACACATATTAGCACAGCATCTGAAAAAGTTCAGAAAGACAAAAAACTTGATGCGATTGCAAACAAACAAGCTTTTTTCTCTATAAATAATCATTTGGATGTAACCGCTCTTGTAATTAAAGAAATGGACAAACAGTTTGACGAAGATGCTAAAGCCCAAGCAGCATCCGCTGCATCTACGAAGGTAGAAGAAAGCAAAGCACAACCTGTACAAACTGCTGATGTGAAATAAGACGGGGAAAGTATGACAGCTAAGAAATTGTCTATCGGAGAACTTGCAGACCTTACCGGCTCTGATGTTTTTGGAGATCGAACCCTCTTGATTAGTGGCGTGGAATCTTTAGAAGCAGCGAGTACATCTGACGCTTCTTTCTTAGCCAATCCTCGTTATCATGAAGCGATGTTAAAGTCAAAGGCAGGGGTTATATGCATAGCAAGAAACAGTAAACCAGTTGATGGAAAAAATTTCTTACTTTGCGATAATCCCTCTCTTACTTTTCAAAAGATCATCGAGTTTTTTATTTCTTCTGAACTCTTAGAAAGTGGATTTATAGGAGTTCATCCCACAGCTGTCATCCATGCAACAGCCAAAATCGGACAAAACGTAATCATTGGCCCCTATGCAGTTATTGATAAAGGGACAACCATTGGCGACAATACTAAAATCGCAGCCCATGTTTATATAGGATCCGGTACCACAATTGGGAAAAACTGCCATCTGTACCCTCATGCTGTTGTTAGAGAACTCTGTCACTTAGGTGACCGAGTTATCCTTCAGCCTGGGGCCGTTATCGGTTCATGCGGTTTTGGTTATACTACTGATCCAAAAGGCGAACATACGAAACTAGAGCAATTGGGCAGCGTCATTCTTCAAGACGATGTAGAAATTGGAGCTAACACCACAATTGATAGAGCGAGATTTAGTAAAACGCTCATCTCTAAAGGCACCAAAATTGATAATCTTGTACAAATTGGTCATAATGTACAAATAGGGCCCAATAACATCATCATCTCCCAATCAGGCCTTGCAGGCTCTGTTAAAACAGGAAGGAACGTAGTTCTAGGTGGACAAGCAGGAGCTGTAGGACATATTGAAATTGCTGACCATGTCATGATTGCCACAAGAGGTGGAATCAGCAAATCAATGACAAAACCAGGAAAATATGCGGGAAGTCCTGTGATGCCTATAGAAGACTATAACCGCCAACAAGTCCAACTTCGTAAAATCAGTGAATATATTCAACAAATCCAAGAGCTATCCAAAGAAGTGGAAAACCTGAAAAAGGCATTTGCTGAGATTTCTTCAAAATAGCGAGCATTAAACTCTAACTAGAATACAATTTCACTAAATTGCAAAAAGCCTCTGTAAACTTCAGAGGCTTTTTTATTTATCGATGTCGATAAAATCAAACACTTAGTTTATAGGAAAAAATGATGCTGGAGAGACTGTTTTCTCAGGATACTTTGACATGAGCCCTACAAAAGTAAGCCCTACAGAAGCTACTGATCCAATTGTGGAAAGAGAAGAGAAAGGTCTAGAGAGATTCTTCGTAATCAAAGGCAAGACAGCTGCAAAAGCAAAAGCTGCCGACTGATAAATTTTTACCTGATGAAAAAGCAACGTTTGACTAGCAGTAGGATTTTGCCCATTTAGAGATTTTTTTAAACTATGTAAAGATCTTATGATCACTGTACGCTCTTCCTCTTCTGAGGACACCTCAAAATTATATTGAATTTCTTGACCAGTGGGTAAAACAACAGAAAAAACTTTTTGGCTTTTAATTTTATTATCCTTCTCTTTCACAATCAATTCTTCACTAACAAATTGCTGTATAGCAAATTCCACCTTCTTAGCAACCTTTGTAAGCTCCTTTCTTAGACTACCGACAGTATTAGTAAAGGTGATTGACTTTTCCTGACTTGATACAGTACTTGTACTCCCCCTTCTCTCTTTCATCTTCTTTGGCTTTTCAAGTTTAGTTCTTTTTACACTCTGCCAGACAACTTTTAGTAGATTTTTCTTACGTTTACTTTCCACTTTCTCTGGTACTAATTCTACGCCAATTGGCTCTGCTGCCACGCCATGTTTTTGAGCGATAACACTGAGTTCATTGTCAAGATGTTTTAAATTCCTTAGAGTTGCCTCCGCTTCTATAATTTCAACACTATAGCTTTCAGATATAGCAAGCAACAAGCTGGATGCTCCCCAGGCTATAGTTGCTACAGCCTGTATCTTTGAAAAAACAGCGGATTGTAAAAGATTTCTTGTAAGAAGAGGAAGAATCCCAACAAAGACGAATACTGCCGTAAGAGCCACCTGGCGATAGCGAGATTCCTTTGATTCTTTTGCACGTAACACATCTTGCCATCTATCTAAATCTGTTTCTAATTTTCCTTTCAACAAATTCAGATTAAGCCTAAATAACATCTTTGCTCTTTCTAATCCGTCTGGATTTTTCGTTTCTTCAATAGCTATCGTTAAATCATAAATCGTATCGCCTAAAGTAATCTTTTTTGGTATATCATTTAGATTTTCATAGCTAACAACAGTTTCTTCAACGGCATTCAAAGCAGTTAACTGCTCTTCAATTTTTCTAATTTTTTCTCTGCATTCACTTACTTGTCCTTCATTCGAATTTTCTTCTTCTTTTTTCCTTTTGTCTTTGAAAAGGAGCGCAGCTCCGATTCCAACTCCAATGAGATGCGCAAAATTTCTTGTTTTTGAATGTGGAGTTACGCCACCTCCTGCAAATATAGAAAGTGCAGATCCCATGATAAACAGTTGAGCCACTTTTCTAATTAAGATCATTCGAGCAGACAACTCCCCCTCGAAAGAAAAAGTCTCATCCTCTTTAAATAAAGATCTGGAGGCTCTTTGAATAACCCAAGTATGGGTTCCCAAAAGGAACCCATTTGTAACATTGCCTAAAATACTTCGAACTGGTTGAAAAGGTGCTAAAGGAGATAAAACCTCCAAAGCAGCGGCTGTAGCCCTTACCCCATCTAGGGACTTTATTGATTGAGGAAGATACTGTGCCCTTTTTAAAAATATGGAATGTACTGAGCTCATAACCAATGTACTTATTATAAAAGTGTAAAAATTATCTTATTCCAACAAATAGGGAAACTGGGGAAAGAGCGCTTTCACCTAATTTTCTTAATTGAGCAGAAGTTGATGCTGCTCCAGCAAAGGTAAGCCCAATGCTTAGCAAAGAAGCTACTTTAGCAATAGGTGCTAAAAAGGTAGCTTTTGGAAACATTTTTTCTAAAACAGGTAATGCTCCTGAAAAAGCAAAAGCTACAGCTTGCGCTCTTCTAAGTTGAGCTACTTGATTAATAAGTATTATTTCATCAGTTCGAGTAGATTCATCTGAAAGTACTTTTTGAGCAACGATTTGTTCAGCTGTCATCCCCCCTAAAGGCTCCAGCTGTTTTATAAATCCTTCTACGATTTCTTTTAATGTTGTATATTGAGATACGCCTTTCCTAACATCAATATGAGTTACATTTAGGCTAGGA
>DAIEPN010000060.1 GCA_027348355.1 Chlamydiota bacterium
CCATTGGTGGTATCTCCACGTCTGTTTCTATGGCATCTTTTTATTCACTCTATGAACTTTTCACACATGCATATCGTTACGACCCTAACAGTGGATTCTTGGTGCACGATCCAAATCTAATAGTTAGAGAAAGTCTTCAAAATGCTGGGGCAGCCCTAGCTGGAGGAGCCATCGCTTTAGGAACTGCTTATTCCGTTGGTATACTTTAAAAATCTTTCTAAACTCATTTTATTTCTGGAGCGAAAGAAGGATCGTAAAACGGCTTCCTTCTCCTACTTTAGAAGAAACACTGATCACCCCATCATGTTTTTGTATGATGTTCTTCACAATAGAGAGCCCAAGTCCTGCTAAACTAATCAAAAACACTCTATCTTCAAAAAAAATTTTCATCTTTTTTCTTCAAATCACCACAAACAAATTGCATCAAAACAAATATCTAGGTTTATACTAGGAGAAAAATCCAGGTATATTTGATGTCTGATACTTTTACTAATCCCTTAGAAGAGAAAGGTCAAGCAAGCAGGTTTATTGATCCGTGCGTCATCGTTATTTTTGGTGCTACAGGAGATCTAACCTCCAGAAAACTTTTTCCCGCCATTTATAATTTGGCTAGAGAAGGACAACTTCCTTCCCAATTTGCTTGTGTAGGTTTTGCTAGAAGAGAAAAAACAAACGAGCAGTTTCGAGAAGAAATGCATGAGGCTATTAATAAGTTTTCTAGAGTTAAACCCGCAGATGAATCTCTTTGGAAAACATTCCAAGAACAAATTTTCTACCACATTTCTGACTTCCATGTAGATGAGGGCTATCAAAACCTGAAAAAACTCTTGGATGATTTAGATACTAGGTTTGGAACCAAGGGAAATCGAATTTTCTATCTCTCTACTCAACCTAGCTGCTTTACCCTCATTTGTGAAAAACTCCATCAATTTGGTCTCATCTATGACACAAACAAGATCCAGAACAAATGGTCTAGGGTGATTGTCGAAAAGCCTTTTGGAAGAGATTTAGATTCAGCTCACGCTCTACAGAAAGAACTTTTGCAATTTCTAAAGGAAGACCAAATCTATCGTATCGATCACTACCTTGGTAAAGAAACTGTCCAAAACTTACTTGTATTCCGATTTGCAAATTCGCTCTTTGAATCACTTTGGAACAATCGCTATATCGATCATGTTCAGATCACAGTTGCCGAAGACATCGGAATCGGGACTAGGGGGAATTTCTGGGAAGAAGCGGGGTGGATCCGAGATATTGTCCAAAATCATACTATGCAGCTTCTCTCCCTTGTAGCTATGGAACCTCCTGTAAACCTCTCTGCTGATGCCATACGTGATGAAAAAGTGAAAGTTTTGCAGTCACTACGTTGTATGAACGAAGAAGAACTCAAAACAATGGTAGTACGAGGACAATACGGACCGGGGTTTATTAACGGAGCCTCTGTTATTGGATATAGACAAGAAAACAATGTGAAACCAGACTCTCCGATCGATACATACGTAGCCGCAAAAGTTTTTATCGATAATTGGAGATGGCATGGAGTTCCATTTTATATTCGAGGGGGAAAAAGGTTACCCAAAAGGGCTACTGAAATCGCAGTCACTTTTAAAGATCCTCCTGCTGTTTTATTTCAAAATCCAGATAGAAAAAATGAGCCTAATGTCTTAGCTATACGAATTCAACCAGACGAAGGAACTTCTCTTAAAATTAACTGTAAAGTTCCGGGAACGGCTAGCCAAATTCAGCCTGTAAAAATGGACTTCCGCTATGGGTCGTATTTTGGAATGGCCTCACCTGAAGCCTACGAAAGGTTGATTTACGACTGCATTTTAGGTGATTCTACACTATTTGCAAGAGAAGATGAAGTCTTTAATTCTTGGCGATTTATTACTCCCATACTACAATACTGGGGGGCAAATAAGCCTACTGATTTTCCCAATTATCCTGCAGGCACATGGGGTCCCAAGGCTGCAGATGATTTAATTGCCAAAGATCAAAGAAAATGGAGACTGATTTAATGAGTACCTCTCTACTGGTTACGCCGTCAGATATTGAAACTCAACTTTCTAAATTTTGGGACGGTCTAGAAGGATCTAATAAAATTAGAGCATGCCTTTTTAATCTAATTATCTTTACCACAAAAGATAAGCGCAGTGATTATCTCCATACAGTGACGAAAAGAGTGATCGAAAAATTTCCTTCCCGAGTAATTTACATCACAAAGCATGAAAACCAGCTGGAAGAAATGCAGACAAAAATTTCAGTCATTTCTCCAAATAAAGATCAACCAGATGTTGCTTGCGACTTTATTGAGATTGATATCCCTCAAAAAGAAGAGAATAAAATTCCATTTCTGATTTTACCTCATATTCTTCCGGATCTCCCGGTGTATGTTCTTTGGACAGAAGATCCCTTGCTTAAAAATCCGATTGCAGTCCAACTAGAAAAGCTGGCAACACGTATGATTTTTGATTCAGAGGCTACAGAAAATTTGCACCAATTTGCTCAAAACATTCTGTATCGTAAAAATCAATTTTCTTGTGATATAGCAGATTTAAATTGGGCTCGAATTGAAAGCTGGCGCAACCTTCTTTCCGCAGCGTTTCATTCTTTAGATAAATTTACTCAACTAAAGAATACAAAAGCGATCCGAGTTGTATACAACAATCATGAAACACCTTTTTTATGCAACACGAAAACCCCTGCGATGTTTCTTCAGGGTTGGATCGCGTCTCAGCTGGATTGGAAATGTACAAAAGTTGACCGTGAGGGGCAAGACCATGTTTTGACCTACCTTAGTACCAATAAAGACATCACAGTGACTCTTGAGCCGAAGTCTTATTCCCAGATGCCATCTGGCAACATCCTTTCTTGCGCGATTACAACATATAACGACGAGCAGTTCTATTTTGAGCGCAGTCTTATCCATCCTCAGCAAATCACAATCAGTATCTCCTCCCAAGAAAAATGCGAGCTTCCCTCTAAATATCTATTTACTAAATCAGAATCTGGACACTCTTTAGTCAAAGAAATTTCTCATTCGGGAACCAGCTCCCATTATATGAACTTACTTCAACTTATCTCTAGCGAGGAATATAAACACCTATGTTAATGCGGTCTATTAAACCTTTTATTTTTGATGAAAAAACAGAAATTTTCGTTCCTGGGGATAAGGAAGCTACCATTTACTTTAGTGTTGCGCAATTTTTAAGTTTTGCTAAAAAGGCTATCGAGAAAAAAGGAAGTTTTTTTGTAGCCCTTTTCGGAGGGTCCACACCTAAACCTATTTATGAACTTCTCTCTACACACGAAGATTCTAGGAAAATAGATTGGTCAAAAGTTCATGTTTTTTGGAGCGATGAACGAAGTAAAGCGCCAACTGATCCGGAAAGTAATTATCACATGGCAATACATCACGGGATCCAAAAATTGCCGATACCGGAAGAAAACATCCATCGTATGCATGCAGAAGAGAAGATAGATCAAAATGCATTTGAATATGAAAAAACTATTAAAAGAGTACTTAAAGATCAACCTTTCGACCTAGTTATGTTAGGTATTGGTGAAGATGGACATACAGCCTCTTTATTCCCTAAAACAGAAGCCCTTGGTCTAAACGATCGCCTTGTTGCAGCCAATTTTGTCCCACAAAAAGACACCTGGCGTATGACTATGACCTACCCTTGTATCAACTCTGCTAGCAATATTGTAATTTATGTTTTAGGAGTGGATAAGAAAGAAATCATGCATAAGGTGTTTGCTGAGCCAGCGTCTAAAGACAAATTACCTTGTCAGTTGATCGGTACAGCTAAAAACAAAGCATATTGGATTACAGATATTGCAGCAGCTGAGTTAATTTACCCTTTACTTCTCACAAAACCAAAAGGGCCTGAGCTCCTGTAAAAAATCGCAAACAAGAGAAATTATCTTGTTTGTTTCTGCTTAGGATCTAGTGGCTCCCTAACAATAATATCTACAATGAGCGGCATATGGTCCGATGCAAAATGACCGTCTACCAAGGCGGGCTCAACACCATGGACCAAAACAAGTACGGATTTAGAGACGAAAATATGATCGAGAAAAACTCCAGGTGTTCCCATTCCTTCAAACCCTTCTGACTTTCCTAAACGATTTGTAAAAGTAGAGATAGGCCCTACATGGCCTAACAAGGATTTCACTCTAGAATTTGTTACTCCCCCCCGTTTAAGTATACGCTCTATCCTATCTCCATCATAACAAGGGAGGGTTTTTATATCAGGTCTATTGGCAAATGTATTCATATCCCCCGCAAGAATCACAGCATTTGTTTCTGCATAGGGCCTTATGGTTTTAGCAACTGCCTTAGCGACTCTTTCTCTTGCGTCTGGTAGAAAAAAAGGAAGGTGCACATTAAACACATATGATGTCTTTCCGCTGACCTTATCCAAAAGATGCACCATAGTTAAAGGAATCCCAACTACTTTATGGGGAATATCCCAGGTCCTCCCTCCTAAGAAGGTAAAACGATCCTTTCTATACAAAACCCCATCCTGATCTCCATTTTTCCCGTCATAATAAAATCCATACGTATTTCCCATATTTTGCATGAACTTCTCTACTTGATGAAACTGTAATTCCTGAATGCAAAGCACATCAGGTTGCATAGACTCTACCATTTCAATAAGTCTTGGAAATCGAGCTGGAAAACGGTTTTCAGGAGCAAGCTTATCATCATTACGGTCAAATAGCATGTTATAGGAGATGACCCGGATCTTTTCATTTGATCTTTCTAAAGCCCTACGTATCTCTTTGATCTGATTTGTAGAGTATTTCCTAGGGTTTAGGTTCTTTACATCTTGGATCTCTTCCAAAACCGGTAAGATGGAATTTTCTATCTTTGCAGATAGCAAAGAGCCGCTGAAAAGTGCTAAAAGAAGGCAGGTTTTGTATTTCATTTATAGTACTCAGGTTTATATAAAGGCCCCTATTTTGCCTTAGTGTATGGATTTTTTTAACTTTTAAAATCGCGAAATCATAACTTCTTGATAATTAGCATATTAAAAAAATACATACAT
>DAIEPN010000065.1 GCA_027348355.1 Chlamydiota bacterium
TCTCCTTCAGGTGGAGGAAAACCAAAGGGAGAGCTTCTTGAAATGATCACCAGAGATTTCGGAAGTTTAGAAGATTTCAAGAAAAAGTTATCTGATTCTGCGGCTGCCCTATTTGGATCGGGCTGGGCATGGCTTGCTAAAGATAATACAGGAAAATTGGAAATTATGCCTCTTAGCAATGCTGACACTCCTTTAAAATATGGAAAAGAGCCTATCCTTACTTTAGATGTTTGGGAGCATGCTTATTACATCGACTATAGAAATCGAAGACCTGATTTTATTGAAAAATTTTGGGATGTTGTGAATTGGGAATTTGTCGCTAAGACATGTTCTGAAAAAAAGTAATTTAGAGAAAGGCCAAGTGACAGAAATGCCATTTGGCCTATTTCTTAAAAATCCATTGTAGCTCTTACTGTCAACCCATCTAAGCTTAATGTGCCCGTATTGATAAGGGTTTCTTTTGGTAGGTCGGGAGCATTCCCTGTGGAGCGGAATGTTTCTTGAACATTGAACCAAGCGTTGATTTCATAACCTGCAAAAATTTCAAAACGGTAGGCATTTGTGTTTTTCTGCCATGAAGGACCAAGTAATACCTGTATGTTGTACGCAATTCTTGTATCTTCGTAGTAAGCATTGCGAAAGGGGATACTTGTGTTATGTAAGCCATCGGGATTGAAGGTTGTTCTTTGGAGTGCGTGGTTATGATAACGCCCTAAAAAAAGACCTGTTGTTGCTTTTCCTGTTAGGAACATGTGAGCAAAATCAAGATACCAATCCATTGAAAATCCAGCTTGGATACCAACACCCCAGTAATCCCAGGTGTTTTTCGTTTTTGTGACATTTTCTTGTGAATCAAAATACTTGACGTTCCAATCTTGGTTCATCCAGGTTCCTGCAAGCCCGCCGAGTAATCTCATTCGTAAATGAGGATTAGGATTGAAAACTCTCGTTGCTTGAAACTCTGCAAGATTATAGTTAAAATGAATGTTGCTTTGAGCTTTTTGCATTGGATCTATAAAAATTTGTGGCCAGGTTCCATTTAAAAATTCATCCGTCTCGCTCGGTTTATGCGCTGAGTTCGAGCCATGAGAATCAAGCCAAGTATACTCCGCTTTCATTTCCCAAAATTTGGGAGCATTAAAATAGCTAAGGGCAACACGCAAACCAGGCGTCCAATCAAATTTTGCATTTTTATACGATCCTTGCGCAAATGTTTCATCAGGTCCCCAAGCGGGGCCGTTCATGCGAAGTGCATAATCTAAATTACTTTCTCTGACTGCCCAATATAAGAACTCTGCATGAGCGGAAACTACTTCTGAGTTGATTTTATAAAGGTCTGATTCAGGAGATGTTTCGGTATCTGTTTGAACAGATAAAAGAGTGGAAGTAACAAATAAGGTGCTTAGGACTGCGAGCGAAAACTTTTTACATTTCATGATGATTTTTCCAAGGTGCATCTTTTATCTGCACACTAATAATAAAAATTTTTTTAATCAATGAAAAAAAACTCTATATTTAGGAAGTGAAAATGAAACCGCGAGGAGTTGTAAAACTTTCTGCATGGCTTTAAAACCATGCAGAAAATGTATACGTAATTTGGCTACTACTTTTGGGAATAGTGCCGATTATATCTGCAAGTTTTTTTGAAAGAATCGCGATTTCTCCTTCCAGTGAAGAATCATCTGAAAGAAGTGATGCGATTTTAGCTTTAAATTCGTGTACATCAGTTTGAAATTTACCTAATTCGATTTGAAGAGATTCAATAGTTTCAACTTCAAATTTTCTTACAGCTTCTGTAGTTGGCGAACTCTCTAAGAGCACTTGCCAAAGATCATCGTCGGATTTTGATCCTAGTTGAAATGACTCTTCTGATACCAAAACATTTCGAATTTGTTGAAGAAACTGTTTTCGAGTTTCTTCGAGCTCAACATTTCTTTTAAGTGTGCTTTGCCCCCTTTCTTGAAAGTCTCGAAATTTTTCTTGAAAAGAATCAATTTGTACATTGATAGGTTGGCCTTCTGCTACAGAAAATACTTCCTCTTCATGTAAAGAAGATCTCCGAGAAGATTCTTTGGAAGATAAAACAATAAGTTCAAAATCAAGCTCTTGCCGTTCAAGTTCTTCCTTTTTTTGATGAGTTCTTGTATCTCACCTCGAAGTCCCACGATTTCATTTTTAAGAGCAACGATAATCAGACGTAATTCACCTTCCGGAGTGGTAATGGAATCTCTAGCGTTAGCTAGTAAAAAGTCTACAGTTCTACTTGGGGATATATATTGTGATGCGCTCGGTGATAGATCGCTTAGTGGTCTCCTCCAGGTGGAGTGGAGATTTGTGTTGATACATCTCTCATTAAACCTTGAGGCTCTTGGAGCTTACTTTTTACTTTTTGGAGATGAAGATAAGTCGATGCTGTAATGAGAGTCATTCCTCCAAAAGCAATTGCGTGGTCCCTTTTTTTGGAAAAAATTGATAGAAAAAGACTAGCAACTCCAATGACAGCTGCAGTTACTAAACTTGCTTCAGTAAAAGAGTAAGAGATCCTTTGAAGTAGGCGTGTTGAATTTCGATCGTGTAGCGCAAGCTCTCGTGAGCTTAGAAGACTTTGAGGTAAGGAGTGGGGAATTGTTTGAGAGCTGCTTGGATCTGTGTTTGCTCCGAACAAATATTCTATAGATGAACTTGGGCTTATGATCATAGTAGCTTCCATTATTTAATTTTTATTAATTTATAAAACAAACAAGTGGAAAAATTGATTATCCTAAATTTGCATCCTAAAATGAGAGTCATTTATTTAAAATATCTTTATTTCATCTTCATGTAAATTTAGAGAAATATTTAATTTTTTTTAAAAACAGCTAAAAATGAGTTATGAGAGAAGGGGAAATAACTGAATTTTTTAGGAAAACAAGTATCCGCTCTGTTGAATGAGTTTAGCGATAAGACCCGTCCACCCCGTTTGATGAGAGGCTCCAAGCCCTATCCCATTGTCTCCATGAAAGTACTCATTAAAAAGTAAATATTCATTCCAATTTGGATCTTCTTGTAATTTTTCGTGTCGCCCATAAATAGGTCTTTTCCCTTCGCTATCTTTCATAAAAAGCTTGATCAATCTTTTAGAGAGCTCTTGGGAAATTTCCCATAAGGTAAGGAATTTTCCTGATCCTGTTGGGAATTCAACTTTTAATTCGTCTCCATAGTAATGATGGAACTTTTGTAGCGATTCAATAAGCAGGAAGTTCATCGGCATCCATATAGGACCACGCCAATTGGAATTTCCACCAAATAAGCCATTATTAGACTCTCCTGGGATGTAGCTTACCGTATACGTGTGGCCGTCACAGGCTAGAGTGTAGGGATGTTTTTCATGGTATTTAGAAACAGAGCGAATCCCATATTCGGATAAAAATTCATTTTCATCGAACATGTATTGTAAGATTTTTAACAGTTTATCTTTTGTGATCAGTGCCAGCAGTCTTCTATCCCCAATTCCTTGCTTATGCATACAAGCCATATTCGAAATGGTTTGAGGGCGTTTTTTTGAAAACCAATCAACCCTTCTGCTGAAGACAGGAACTTTAGTCATATATTCTGGTTCTATTGTTTCTACTGCAAAAAGGGGAAGAAGTCCAACAAGAGAGCGTACCTTAAGGGGGACTATTTTCTGATTAGGAAGATGTAGGACATCATAGAAAAAGCCATCTTCTTCATTCCATAGGGTTTGCCCTTGGCCTCCACAGTTCGCCATTGCCCCTGCAATGCGCAAGAAATGTTCAAAAAATTTGGAGGCGATGTCTTGATAGAATGGTTCTACTTGGGACAGTTCAAGAGCAATTTTCATCATAGTGATACAATAAAATCCCATCCAAGCAGTTCCATCAGATTGATCGATACGGCCACCGGTTGGGAGTGATCTACTTCGGTCGAACACGCTGATATTATCCATTCCAAGGAATCCGCCTTGGAAGATATTATTGCCCTCTTTATCTTTTTTATTGATCCACCATGTGAAGTTGATAAGAAGTTTGGTAAAGATACCTTTTAAAAAATCGACATCCTGTTTTCCTTTCTGTTTGGCATCAATTTTATAACACCGCCATGTTGCCCAGGCATGCACAGGTGGATTGACATCGGAAAAGGACCATTCATATGCTGCAAGTTGTCCGCTTGGATGCATGTACCATTCCCTTGTCATGAGAGTAAGCAGCCTCTTAGTATAATCAGGGTCGATGAGGAGGAGGGGAATGCAATGAAAGGCAGTGTCCCAAGAACAAAAATAAGGGTATTCCCATTTATCGGGCATCGAAAGAACATCAAAATTGGTTAAATGTTCCCATCCATGATTACGCAAATGAGGTCTGTTTTTATCTGGAGGAGGTAAGGCAGGGTCTCCTTTTTGCCACTGCAAAATATCATAATTATAAAATTGCTTATTCCATAGCATGCCTGAAAGGGCAGCTCTTTGAATTTTTTTTAAATCTTCATTCAACGTTGGACTTTGGATTGATTTATAAAACTCTTCCATTTCTTCCACACGTTTTGTCAAAATGGCTGCAAAATCTGCAAAAGGATTTTTCAAAGGGTTTTTTGAAAGTCTGAGTTGTATTATGTGCTTTTGTCCGCCAGGAATTATCTCTTTATAAATGGCGCAAGCTTTGGTGCCTTCTTTTTTTGGGTTGACAGCAGAAGTTTCCCCTTCGATTAGGTACCTATGAAAAGCATCTTTTACAAAAGGTGTTGTGTTAGATGTCTTATAAAGTTTTTCGTAGTTTGTTTCATTTTCTGTGAATACAAGTTCTGGATTTTCCTTTGTATACAAGTGATATTGTCCTTCTACAGGATGAGTAAGGAGAAGAGAAGAGGTGTTATCAGCATTTATTTCAGTTTGTAGAATAGGTTTTCCAGGCTCATCTCCTGTAGGGCCTTTTGGATATCCCCAGGACCAAGTGTTACGAAACCAAATAGTGGGTAGAATGTAACAGGGACTTTCTTTTTCACTACGGTTGATTACAGTAATTTGAACGATTATATCTTCCTCTCTTGCTTTGGCATATTCAACAAAGACATCAAAATATCGGTTCTGATCAAAAATCCCAGTATCTATAAGTTCATACTCCGCATCGCCATAACTTCTTTTTTGATTTTCTTCTACAAGCTTTTCGTAAGGATAAGCGTCTTGAGGATACTTATAGAGCGTTTTCATGTAACTATGAGTGGGGGTATTCTCCAAATAGAAATAATACTCTTTTACATCTTCCCCATGATT
>DAIEPN010000068.1 GCA_027348355.1 Chlamydiota bacterium
TGCGCAAGAATATGAAAGAATGGCAGCTCTTAATCCAAACGATCCTCTAGCTTTAAAAAACTTACAAAGGATCAAGCTTTATACGGAAAGAAGCGAATTATCTTTAAAATACTCATTAGATCAATTGGATTTATTAAAAAGAAAACATGGTGATAAACCCTATATCGACTTGGTCATTTGTTACAATCATATTGGCGGCGTATATAAATCTTTGCAAAGACTTGAAAAAGCCCAAACGTATTTTTCAATGGCCTTAGAAATGCAAAATAGACTGAGTAGGGGAGAAAATGCAACATTAGAATCGGCCATTATCAAAGCAAATCAGGGGGTAACTTACGTATTGTCGTATGAATTTTCAAGGGGCTTATCGCTATTAGAAGAAGCCTTGGAAGATAAGAGACGAATTCTAGGAAAGAGTCAACCTCACCTAAGTGTAGCTTTTACACTTTTGCATATAGGAAATGCCTATATGCAAATGCAAAAGTTTCCAGAGGCATTAGAATATTCGCAACAAGCACTAACCATGTATAAACAAGTTTTATCTGCAGGTGAGTCGCATTTAGACTTAGCAGTTGTTTTGATGAATTTGGCATCTATTTATCTACAACAGAATAAACTAGTTGAAGCTAAAAAATACTGTAAAGAAGCCACCGAAATGTACGATAAGGTCTTAAAAGGGAAAAACACGTATTTAGGAGTGGCTGGTAACTTGATGGTCATGGGGAAAATTTCTCTAGAAGAACAAAATCCTTTAGAAGCTAAAGCACATTTAGAAAAAGCTCTACAAATCCAAAGGCAAATACTTGGAAACAATGTTGATCATCTTGAAATAGCTGCTTGTTTACTAAGTTTGGGAGCCGCTTATTACATGTTTCAAGATGTTGTAAATGCCAGAAAATACTGTGAAGATTCATTAGCTATGCATCAAAGGATCTTAGGGACTAACGCCGTTCATTTCCATATTGCGGCGGCTCACCTGAACCTAGGTGGGATTTGCTTAGCAGAAAAAAACATGTCAAAATCTATAGAACACAGCAAAAAATCACTGGAAATGTATGGTAAAATTTCTAATCAACCCAGCGCAAATCTAGCTGGTAATCTAGCAAATCTAGGTGCAGCGTACCTGCTTTCGCAACAGTTTGATCAAGCCCGAAGGCACCTTGATGAGTCACTGGTAATGTACAGGACAGTTTTAGGAACTAATTCTGTCCATATTACTATTGCTAAAGTCCTGATGAACCGTGGATTAGCTCTCAGTGCATTAAAGAATTCTCAAGAAGCCAAAAAAGATCTGGAAGAATCCTTACAAATTTTTAAAATTATCCCAGACTCCAAGCTTATACAGCTATCTTTGTCTATTATCTTAGAAAAGCTCGGATATATTTGTGTAAATCTCAGAGATCTCAATAAGGTAATCACATATTTTGAAGAGTTTCTGGAAGTTTATAAGAAAATTCATGGTGCGGGCATTGTTAAGCCAAATGTAGCCGCTGCTCTATATAATTTGGGCTGGGCTTACCGTCAATTGAACAATCTACACAAATCACTTGAATATTATCAAAAAGCTCTGGACATGTATAAAAAAATCCCGGCGGAAGCATCAGCTAAAAAAGTTGGCGAACTTACGACGTCGATTGAAAGGCTAAAAAAAGAGATGAAGATGATAAAAAGCTAAGTAAGGTGCTTGAAGCCCAATCATACGAAAGCATGCGTTACTAGGGATCTAAAAGAATCTAGTTCGATAAACGATCCATTTTACTAAATAACTGCTTTCTCAGTGCTACAGTCGTTAAAATCGAACAGTGCCTCAAACCACAATGACAAAAAAGAGAAGATCTCAGAAAAAATTGGAGTGCGGGAGTTTTAGGGCAATGTT
>DAIEPN010000115.1 GCA_027348355.1 Chlamydiota bacterium
AATGAATTCAACTAAACTTGAACTCACAGACATACCCCAATAGCAAATAAGGTAATTAAACGTGAGAAACGGTTGCTATGTCAGTTTATGTATGGTTTAGTACAAATTATTTTAAATTTTGATTATGAAAACAGTGTTTTCTCTGAAAAGGAGATCTTTTTTCATTTTATTTAGAATGCTTAACTCTATTTCTTTAGGAATAGGATTTCCTTAGACAAATGAAGTTTAATCCGGCTTCTTGGTATGAGTGGAGATTTGTTTCCAATTAAAAGCCTTGTTTTGAATCTTCTCCTTTCTCCTCTTCGAAGAGAAGAAAATTTCTGTGTATAAGTTCTCATCCAATTCTCAAATTCCAAAAGCTTTTTTAATCAATCTTCTTTTGTGTCGAAGCTTATCTAATTTGTTCGAGGTCATATTTGACTTTGTTGGTACAGTCTATGTAGGCATGTCCTCTAATAAGCTTCTAGGCTTATCTACGTGATGTTAGCTACCTTTATGAGTGATTAGAACTGCTTGGAAATACTGAAAAAATTGCTCGCTCTTTAAAAGGAGAATGGGCAACTTATTTCTTTAACAGAGGTAATTATGAATCAATTAGTCATTTTTCTCGCTGCAGTTTTAGCTTTCTTTTCTTTTAAAGGATATGGAATCTCTTTCTTAGACAGTATTGATGAGAGTTCTTTTAATGAGTTTTCAGTAAAAGCGGATGTCCCAGGTACTAAAGGAGTTCGCACTCTGAAATTTTTGGTAAAAGATGTTCATACCTCATGTCCTCATATTTACTTTATCAATACTAAGGAATATAAATATCATTACGATTTTGCAGATGAAGTACTAAAATTAAGACTGAATTTAGAGCAGTTTAACAGACAAACTTATTTTACTGATAACCGCACTTTTCTTGCTGGAACTATTTTGTCATATGATAATTTCATTCATCAAGATGGGAGGAAAGGTGCTTATGTTTTTGAATTTTATCCAACAGACCCAGTTAAATTTGAATTCACCAATAAAGTATTTGATTTGTTAAGTGTTTATATGAAATTTGCTTTAGGTAACACCTTTTATCACCCTGCAGGAGAAACCCATTTACAGCTTCTTGAAGATGAAAAAGAAAAGTATGAGGAATCGAACATACCCGTGCTTACCTCTGATATTTTATTTAAAGACGAAACTTTCTCTCCTCTTCATCTTGGAGAAGCGTTCGGGTATTTACAGATTGCAAGTCCATCTCACGTGATGCCATACTCTATTCGAGATATAGTTATTTTTAGATCGATACCAAATGAGTTATCTCATGTAGCAGGAGTTATAACCGAAGAACCTCAAACTCCACTATCTCATATTAATTTAAAAGCTAAGCAAAACAATACACCTAATGCGTTCTTAAAAGAAGCTTCATCTAAACTGGAGATTAGAGACCTAATTGGACAGCCAGTTTATTTTAAAGTCAAAGAAGATGGAATTGAGCTACGTCCAGCAAGTTTTGAAGAAATAGAATTTCATTTAGAAAAAATTCGACCTCCAATGCCACAAACTCCATTGAGAGATCTTTCTGAAACAAGGATTAAAGCTTTACAAGATATTAGAAATCGGGATAGCTCAATTTTTGGTGCTAAAGCAGCTAATATAGGTGAGATGAAAGCATTTTTATCAGAAGGTATTCTTATTCCCGATGGATTTGCCATCCCTTTCTTTTTCTATCATACTTTTATGACAGAGACAAATCTCTATGAATACGCTGTAGCTATGATTCAAGATCCAGAATTTAAAAATTCTCCTAAAAAAAGAGAACAAGCTCTTAAATTATTTCGTAAAAAAATAAAACAGGCTGAAATGCCAGCGGAACTCCAAAAAACCATCGATCACATGCATGCACAATTTCCAGTCGGTAGAGCTCTTAGATGTCGATCTAGCACCAATAATGAAGATTTACCAGGTTTTAATGGAGCCGGCCTTTACGACTCCTTTACCCATCGCCTTGATGAGGGTAATATATCGAAAACCATTAAACAAGTGTTCTCTAGTCTTTGGAACTTGAGAGCTTTTGAAGAAAGGGAGTTTTATCGTATTGATCATTTCCAGACAGCTATGGGAGTTTTAGTTCATCCTAATTTTGATGATGAGTTAGCAAATGGTGTGGCAGTTACAAAGAATCCTTATAATAGTGATGGGAGAGGGTGTTATATCAATGTTCAAGTTGGCGAAGCTTTAGTAACTAATCCTGATCCAGGGGCTACTCCCGAAGAAGTTTTAGTCATGGAAACTAGTGTTTCAAATGAGGAAGAAGGTTTTGAAATTATTCCCATCCATTGTTCTAACCTTGTAGCTAAAGGGAAAAAAGTTATGACTGAAAAGCAACTGAAAGATCTTGCTAACCAGCTTAGGAAAATTCAGAATCACTTTTTATTAGTATATGACAAAAAGGAAAGTGATCGGTTTGCAATGGATGTAGAATTTAAAATCAATCAAGAAGGTTTTTTGGTTATCAAACAAGCGAGACCTTGGATAGATTAAATAAGAAGTAAATAAGCATAATTTCCTGTAAGACTTAGCTGAAATGTCAAGCCTTACAGGATTTATAAAATTTTCTTTTTCTTTCTTTTCAGCAAGAGAAACAAACTCACCGAAACAACAGCTGCAAAAAAACACCATACTGATGCAAAAGCGTATGCATAGAAGTAACTTGCTACGAAGAAGGTGATTCCTATGATAAGTCCTACAATTCCTGCATTCGGAAGGCTAGAAATAAAAAATGGGACTAACACAATGATTGCGTAAAGAAGTTTGAATAAATCAGGGCTTTCTCCATAGGTGATACTATGTTGGACAATTTTAGGTGTAACAATCCCTTGCGACAGTAATGTAAGACTTAACTTTAGGATCGATAATGACCCCAAAATAAGAAGAATGTTCAAAACCGATTTTCTCCAAGAGTGCTTTTCCGCATATCTGAATGCGAGCGGAATCCAAATGGGCCAAAATATGTAAGTAATAAATTGATAAATCCCTTGCGCTAGTAAACTCCAGCTATTTGGGTAAAGGTCATGTGTCAGCGCAACCCAAAGAATACCTTCAGAAAATTGTTGCAGAGCAAAAAAAAGAGGGATGAAAGAGAGGAGAATTTTCTTATCTTCCTGAAATTTCTTTACAAGGACAGTACCTATAATGGCTAAGATTCCCGCTGTTGTAAAACTTGCCTCTGCAGAAAAGCACATATTTTTCTTCCTTATATAATTGAAGGGTATTCCTATCGAATATAAGGTGCAATGGCTTTAGAATGCTTATTTATTGAAAGGAATTCCAAGGCGCATAAGGAGATAGCGCAAGACTAAAATCGGGTGAAGGATGAGCAGCTTGATGAAAACGAAATAGGACACCCCTTCAATCTTTTTCTTAAGGATATTTGGATGATTTTGCAACGTATCCTGAATCCATCCTGGATAAGGAGGGGATAGAAGCTTTGGAAGGTCATCTATGGGGAAATAAGCAATATCTTTTGTTTCCGAGCTTAGAACCAGATCCCCTGAAACAGCTTCACATTCGAACAGATGAGAGAGTTGCGTAAAAGCGTTGACAGGGAGGTATTCTGCGACTTTTCTGATAATTTTTACCTGGAGTCCAGTCTCTTCCAAAATTTCTCGAACGGCAGCAGCTTCTGGGGATTCATCCTTTTCGATTC
>DAIEPN010000116.1 GCA_027348355.1 Chlamydiota bacterium
GCTTCGGCAACTCTCATTAATTATCTAGCTGATGGGCAAAGACAAAAGGTGCGTGCTACGCAGGGCATCTGCACTGTATGGGGAAAACAGCCTCTTCTTACAAAAGCTAGTTACTCAACTTCAAGAGGAGAGATTAAAGAGAGTATCCTGTTTGCTTCAGGTTGGTGGGGGATTGCAAGGCATTTCCATTGCTTGCCGGAAATTCTAGGGGCCCTTTGCTGGAGTCTGCCCGGATTATTTTCTAATTTCTTGCCCTATTTCTACGTTGCTTTTCTTGCAGCTCTTCTTATCGATCCCTTTGTTCGTGATGATAAAAGGTGTAAAGAAAAATATGGCTCTAATTGGGATTTGCATTGCCAAAAGGTACGTTACAAGATTCTCCCCTATGTTTGGTAGAAAGCTCTATTTAATCAAGGTCTAAACCTACAGCTGTTAAGCGAACGATGTAGGCTTTAGCAAATTCTTCAGCTAATTTTTCCTGTGGAAGTTCCGTAACATCTCCGTCATTAAAGCAAAACCACTTTTCTTCTATTTTTTCGAAGCACATATAATGTCCTCCACGAGTGGTCTTCCCATAGTGGACAATAAAGCCTGTAAGTTCATAGATTTTGTCTGTAAATGTATATGATCCTGAGCCTATTTCTAAATGGATATTGAGTTTGACTTGATCCCCATTTTCCTGTTTAAATCGCTTAACTTGCAAAAATAAGTCATTAGCAAGTTTTTGAGGCTCCAACCACTCGGCAGTTACGGGAGCTTGATAAACTTTTCCATTATATACAAATTTTATTGGTTCTGAATCTAAATGTGGAGGCTTTAAGAAAAGATCCAAAAGATCTTGAAATGGCACTTTTCCAGAATCATCTGCCTGAGCTGTCAGATCAATTTTTAGTAAAAAATAAGGCTCTACTTGTCCTTTGAATGTAGTATCTTGGCTATATTGAGAATAGTGAGTCGGATTTTCATTTGGCAATATAATTTTGTGGTCTAAATCAAGAGTTTTTGCGTTTTTAAAGAAAGAAGAAATTGGGTCAAGAGTATAGTTTTCCGCAATCAATTCCAATGCCTGCGCTGCATCTTCTTGCGCTGTTGCACTAAAACCTAATAACGCACGAAATTGATCGGTAGTCAAATTGGTTTTGGATAGCGTATCTTGATAAAAAGCATTAAAATTTGTAAGACCGTCAAAAAGTTGCTGTCCATTAGCTGGGTTTGCTAAGTTTGCTTCATTTAGTAAAAAGTTCCATAAAGGTGTACGAATCATCAACTGAAATGCACTATTTAGAAAACAGTCATTTCCTGTTTTGTTTATGATGCCTGGGTAAGGTGTAGCATTGGTTGCTGGGTTTGGGGTGGCTACTTGACTAGGACGTTGACGACGAGGCATTATAAAAGTTTCCATATCATCAGAATCATATGTGGAATCGTGTTGAATCTCAGAATAATCAAAAGTTTCAGGGTGAGCTTCGATTTTTGTAAATAAACCCGGCGTTCTTCGAATTTGACAAATTTTAAACCCAAAACCCATCTCTTCAACGATTTCCCTTCTAATTTGCAGCAGTTCAATTTTAGCAATGACAGAATCGTATTGGGAAACGTGGCTATATAAAATGGAATAGGCCTTTTGTAAAGCCGAGTGAGACGTGTTTAGATGTTTCATTTCATTTTTGAAAAACTCTTCGGTTGAACGTAAAAAAGTATCAGAGATTTGATTGTGTTCGTCTAAGAATTTTTTAGTTTTCAATTCTATGAGAAAATGATCAATGCCTAAAGATGCAAAGTCACTGTCTGTGAATACACGATCAGGGCTTGTTTCTCTTTCTAAAAGACGCTCAGAAGTTGCATCATCTAGAAAGGCATAGACAAATACAATGTGTTTTCGATCTTTATTTTTAAAAAGATTTATAAAGCCTTCTTCTTGTAATGCTTCTAGTTTCTTCTTTACCTTCTCTCTAAAAGGTGTTTTATCTCCGGAGGTGGTAGCATTCGCATACAAGTTCCTTAAGATTTGATAAGAGCCGTTATCAATAGCATTTCGCAGCATAATAGCTGCGTTGCGTACTTGAGAACACGCATCCCTTGTTGTTTGCCCAAATCCTTCTTTGATGTGATATAAAAAGAGGTTATCTTTATTGCCGTGATATAATACATCAAAGAGTTCAACTTTTTCTCTTTTACTTGAATACACTTGATCACATACCAGGTAGTTTAGGTCTGCAAAAAAGGATCTATTATACCCTTCTTCTTCTGCAATGGAGACATAATTGGTGTAGGCATTGTTAAAAAAATCTCTTAGAGGCTTTTCCATGACTACATTTTGGGGAATAGGTCCTTGTATCAGATACCTGTCCTTCTCTAGGCCTGGAGATGGGGGTAAACGAGGATCCTGCAATTTTTTATAGGCTGAGTCTAAAAACCTTGTAACTACTAATCCCTTTAAATCCTCTTTAGAAAAAATTTGTTTTGCTTCAAATTTTTTCATGAGGGCATTTTCTAATTCGGCTCGCCTTTTGTTTAAGAAGTCAACCTTAAAGTCGATTCTTCCTATCTCCGGATAGAGAACATATCCCGCTTCATCCAAAACTCTTATTCTAGAAAAAGTTCCAGCTCTAGCACTCTTACAAATAGCTCTTTCTTGTTGCAATAGTTCATACACCTCTTGCGCTGGAGAAAGTTTTGGTGTTTTTGATTTTTGACTTCCCTTTTGAGTTGAAGTTTGAGATTCCGGCGTACTTGGTCGGCTGGAATTTTCTTCAGAAGCTGGGTCTGCTTGAGTTGATTCATTTTGCATACTTTCGGTGGAAGGGCTTTCTGGTATGCTTTGAGAAGATTCTGGTGTAGCTCTTTGTTTGAAAAGCTTGTGTAGCTCATCGATTTTGAGCGGAGTGTGAGCTGAATGGCAAGCTTCGAGTAAACCTTCTATGGCTTCCTTGTTTTTTTTGAGAAGCTTATCTCTAAATACTGCAGAGCTTATTAGAAAGTTTTTGACGGCTCCCTGTTTATCTATAAAAGAAAAAAAGGTTTCAGAAAGAGTTTTTATTGCAGCGTTTGCTTGCTCTTCAGATAGCTGAGTTTTTGAAAGTACATCTTGCAATGAAAACGACGCCCATTCCTCCTTAGCGATCCACGGTTTTTGCAAATAACCAGACTCGTTTGGACGAAGTAGGTGTGTAGAGAGCAGATCAAAAAAAGATCGTTGTAGAAGGGCTAGGTGTTCAACGCGAGATTGAAACCATGCCCCATCATTTCTAAAGTACATCTCTTTTTCAAACTTTACTTCTCCTTGAAAAAACTCTTTTATTGGATGAAACCCAGCTTTTTTGTCGTATTTAATTTTAACTTTATCGAGTTCTTTAGAAAATTCCTCTGCACTTTTCACAGGAGGTAAAATTTCTTTGAGAGCTTTGCATACTTCAAGGAAACTTGGGCGGTGGTGCCATTCATAATGAATCCCGTCTTGATGCTTTAATTCAAATAAGGAAGATCCGTAAAAATCTCTGTAATATCTATGCACGAAAGTAATGCTTTGAGAGCTTGCTCCTGATTGAAAATGGATCCAAATTATTTCCATCCAGCGAATATTTAGTTTTTCTAAAACCTCGCCTCGTACTCGTTGGATGTATTCTAAATAGCGGAAGGCAGGGTCGTCTTTCTCTTCTTGAGGTCTGCCATCGACTTCTATGAAAGTTTTTTCGCCTCGATCAATTTTCCCAAAATGTTCTACGATCTCTTCATAAGCAGCCATACCCATTTCGTGATTGATCAAGATGGAGCCATCTTTGATTTGTACAGAAATTTTTCTATTCATCATGGGATTGAATACTTCTAAGCTGTACATAGAAGAGCCCAATTTGAAGTGGGAGGAAAAGGTTTTGAAGATTTGCCAAGTGCTTTGAATTTCGTTTCGCTGGGCAGAAATCCCTTCTCTGTAGGTTTCGCTAGAAGAATTTTTTAATCCTGCAATATGTTTAGAATCAGAAGTAGATAGCTCTGGATCTACTACTTTTTTGGCAATTTTAATAGGAAATGAGTAATCCCTGAATTTCACAATAACTTGCCAAGCATCATTAGAGGTGATGGCAAAAATTTCCCAGACCCGAGTTGTTTTTTTCTCCGTTTGACTCATCCCTGATACGCTTACTGTCTGTTTTGTCTGAAAAACGGCCCTATAGAGAAAATAGAGGAAATGTAAATCTGCGTAAGTAGAAAAGTTCCCACTTATAGGCGCTTGACCGCCTATGGATTCTAAATATCTGCCAAAATCAGTAGAACGTTCTCTTCTTGAATAATATGGTTTAATTTCGAACCCTCGGTGATCTTCTGATTTATATTTAGGTATGGCGATGGGTTTGTACATTCGATCTTCGGAGGCTGGTTTATTTTGGGATTCATTGTTATTGTTATAGGTATCAACAATGTTCTGAATGAATGTACTAGGATCGACTGGAGGGGGATTCTTTTTTTCCGAGTAACTGATTTTATGAATGCTCATCACTTTAAAAAATATGTTATCCGAAACGCTCATATTGCCCTTATTAAAATTATTTTTAAATTTTGTAAGATGTCAAGTTATACAAAGAGATACCATACACAAAAGACAAGGTTTTTAAGAGACTTGAACACTAATCATGGTTTAGATTGGTGAAAAGCACTTCAAATTGTAGGAAATTTTTAAAGATTATGTAAAACTGTTTTTATTTTTCGAACAGAAGGGCTTTTTCACGGTCCGTGAGTTCTCGGTATTTACCCACAGGTAAAGATCCTAAAATTAGGCCACCGATACGAATTCTAGAAAGTTCTAAGATAGTAAGTCCTGCTTTTTCCATAAAGGCGCGGACTTCTCGCTTTTTCCCTTCTTTAATGATAATTTTTAACGTTCCCTTACGAACTTTAGTGATTCGTCGAGGCTTTACCCAAACACCATCCACGTAAGCACCTTCAGCGATGCAAGCTATGTGTTCTTCTGTGATCTCTTGGGTTACTTTTACCAAATATTCTTT
>DAIEPN010000120.1 GCA_027348355.1 Chlamydiota bacterium
TGGCATTGCTTGAAAAAAAGAAACGGATAATCGGAAAGCGAAAAGATAATCCTAAAATAAACCAAAAAGATAAATCTTCCACAATCCTTTCTGATTTTGTAAAACAAATGAAGAAAAATCCGGTGGCTCTTACAGAATATGTCTATAACGAAATTCAGCTCATCGATCCCTTTTTACAAAGAGAAAATGGGATTTTTATCCCTCCTCCGATCCATCGCAGTGCAAACACTGTCTTTTTAGACAAGCAAGGCTCTCCATGGGAACAATGTATGCTTCTTGTAGAACTTCTACAGATTGCTGGGTTTCAAGCTGAATATGCTGAAGGCTCCCTTTGCTCCCTTCCTAAAGATTTCGTAGAAAAAATGATAAATACGACAATTTCGGAAGAACAAGTTTTTCTTAAATATCCTTGGGCACGTTTTTTTGACGGAGAAAAGTGGATCTCTCTTTTCCCGTGGATAAAGGAAATTGAAGTTTTACAAGGTCAAAATCTCTACACACTTCTTCCAGAAGATTATACAAGTGCAAACCGTTTTATCTTACGCTATTTGACAAACGATGAAAATATTTTACACCATATCGGTCCTGATGGGGATGATACGGCAGGAACGCTTTTTGTGCGTTTGGTGAGTGAAGAATTAAGAAAGAAAGGGCTTTCTCTTGATCATGTTGGGATTCACAGATTTCTATGTAAAAAACAGTATGTTTCCTGGGAGGATTTTCCACGTCCCTCCCTCCAAGGGGATTTCCGAACTATAGCAAACTTGAACAATGAAAATGCCCTTTTTGCAAAAATCCACTTAGAAATATTTTCCTCAAAGCATCCTGAAAGAAGGCTAACAACAGAACACACTCTTGCGAGTTTAGATGACTCCTTTCCTATTTGGTTTTCGGATAATAAAGGCACAGACTATAAATTCCATTTGAAAACCGGCCCTGAATCCGAACAGTTACTTCCTTTAGCAGCTGATGATCATACTGTTTTTATTAAAGTGTCCTATAATTCTCCAACCGGAATCAAATTAGCCCAGGAATCACAAACGTTTTCCATAAGAAGTGGAACGAACGCTTCTTTATGCTTTCATTTTGGAGGAACAAGCTTAAAGAAAACTTCACTATTTTTTACTCAATTCTTCGAGCAAACGGAAGAAGAAAAAAATATTCAAGCTTTTCTTTCATTTCTTGGAAACGCTTATTTTCAAAAATGTTCCAAAACAGAGCAAATTCTTGCCTCTTTGCATAAAGTTGCTCCTAGAAGTGTATTCGCCTTAGGACTTGCCAAATTATCTTCTAATCTTTCTGAAACAAATGAGACTCTTAAGGCACACCCACAAATCGATATGCTTTGGTTTACTTCTCAAGACGATCGCAATTCTTCTGATACTTTTACGCAATTTGCAGCTCTTGATTGTGTAGATAAATCTTCCAAAGAGCATCAAATTCTACGAGAGATTTTTTTCGACAACTATGCTGTCTCCGCCATAAAACTTCTTCAATTAGCTCATCTGGAACATCAAAAAAAAGGTCAAGAAGGAACTGGGTTTGTTATTCTCAATAAGAAAAAGTTTCTCGACCTAGAAAATTATTCTGAGGATGATAAACAACTTCATTTTTCTCATCTTTCAAAACTAGCGCTTGATCAGATCAGAAAACACGGGGAAGATCAATGGACAATTTTAGGTAATGTTTTTAATGGCGAATTACTAAATCCTGAAGATGAAAATGCCTACGCTTTCATTACACCGGGACTAATATCTAACTTAGATGGAAACACCTTATCTGCAAGTGGAATCCAAACTCCTTCCTATAAGGGAATAGGAACTCTTTTGATTCATCCTGTAAAAGGAGATTCTTTGATTTCGGATCATACAAGAGCCATTCATGGAGGAATGGGATCAGGTTTCTCGAATAATAATGGAGAAAACCTAGCCGCCCAAAGATACAATAGCGCTTCGCAAAACTATTCTCCATCATCACAACGGCCTTTTAATAATTCTTGGGGTGGATTTCACATCCCACCTTTATCTTCAAGCATAAATACAACTTCTTCTGCTAAAATTTCTATAACCACTTATAATTCTTCTACGTTTTCTGCTACCTTAAGGCCCGTTGAATTATCAAAACAGGCCCCAACCTATCCTGGAGGAAGTCTTGGGGCCTCTTCTTTTTTGAATGCGCAAAAAAATAATCGGATAAAGACAACTCAGGAACTTTTTGCTAAGAATAAATTTACGCCTTCTTCCTTACAACCTCCTAATTTTAATGCTCATAAAACTACCTCTTCAGGAGTCCTAAATAATCCCAAGCCCGTGGAAATAAAAGGCTCTACTAAATTGTTATCAGATATAAAAAATTCTTATATGGGAACAAATGGTCGGAAAGAGGTGATTTCTACACGAAATGTTTTGCTAGCACCTAAACAACATGATTTTCCTGACCAAAAAGCAACTTCTCTACCTATCCCGGGTGTCAAATCTCCTGAATATATCACGCAAGATGCGAAAGTACCTGATAAAGTGTTAAAACAATCAAACGCAAAATATCCGACGCTTCCATTTGTAAAGAGAAATCAATTTAAATCAGACGTTAGACAAGATTTCAAACACACATCTTCTTTCGTAAATGATCCTGTGGATGTTGTTACAGGTGCCTTTTACATTGATGAGATTGACCTTACACTCCCCGGTTCTTTTCCATTAGAAATCCGACGCAACTACAATAACCAAAACCCTATTGAGGGACTCCTAGGAATTGGCTGGAAGCTAAGCCTCAATCCTTTACTCGTGGAAGAAAATGATAAAATCTACGCAGCTGAAATGGATGGGACAGTCATAGTTTATACAAAAAATATAAATAATTTGAAGTGGGAAATCCTTCCTGAACATAATCCAGATTTGTGCAATTTTACCAAAAAAGGGATTGGTAGTATTGCGAATCCTTTCCATGCATATATAGAAATAAGTGGTGAAACCAAGATATTGTATGGCTGCGATGGTTCAAAGCGAGTTTTCAAAAACAATCTTCTAAAAACATGGACAAATGCCTCAGGAAGTGTCTTGACCTTCTCTTATGAGAAAAATCAACTCACTGATATTGAAAGTTCAAATGGTTTCTTCTTGGGATTTGATTATAACCATGAAGGAAGGATCTTAAAGATCAATGCAAGCGGTGGTCGCACCGTTTCTTATGAGTATGATTCAATTGGCAACCTCTCCAAAGTATACTTGCCCAATGACGCTATTATTTCGTATGAATATGATAGATTTCATCAAATCATTCGAGAAACAAAACCTCACGGAAAAGTTTTAGAAAATATCTATGATGGAGTGGGTCGAGTAATAGAGCAAAGGTCTCCAGTTGGACCCAAGCAACAGATTAAACCGAGCGCTCATTTCGAATATCACGAGGACGAAAAAAACTCTAGTGATGATGAAGATGAATATTTTATTACTCTGGTAAAGGATTCTTCTGGGGCTACGACGACGTATAAGATCTTCAACAACCAAATCTACAAAATCATCGATCCCTTAGGATATGAAACTCTACAATCTTGGTTTATCAATGAATTCGCCTGGTTTGATGCAGAAACAGAAACCAAACTCCCTTGGGAACTAGACCACTTGTCAGCAGACTGTGTATCAACTGGAGCCTGGCCAAGAAGCCTAAAGTCTTCCAAAGACAAACGTGGCCTTATCACTTCCTACCTCTACGATGCCCAAGGAAATCCTACGCAAATCACCTTAAGTGGTGAGGATCTTACAGGAAAGGGCGACTCCCACATTGTGAAAAAATTTACCTATAATGAGGTAAATCTTTGCACTCAAGAAGAGGTAGTAAATAGAAAAACGCTCACCTCATACGATGCAAAATTTCTCTATTTACCTAAGAAAATCGAAAGATTTGCAGATAACAAACTCGTTTCTTTTGTGACTTGGGACTATAACGAACTCGGACAAGTAAGAAAGGAAAACAACAATGAGGCTATCACCCTCTGGGAATATGATGATAGAGGATTCCCGTCTAAAATCATTCAACAGTCCGGTACAGATAGTTCAGACGTAATTACGCAGTACGTTTATAACCATCAAGGACAATGTATACAAAAAACCACCGCAGACGGTATCCAGCAAAATGACTATGACCTAATGGGAAATCAACTCAACTCTTTGGTTTTTTCTCACTCTGGAAAAATCCTTTCAGTCACTCGAGTAAAATATAATCTAAACAATCAAATCATATGGCAACAAGGTGCCCATCCTGATGATGTTATGACTGTTTCTTACAATCCATCCGGTCGGATTGATACATCAGAGCAAGTCATTCTTCCCTCTCAAGAGATTGCAAAAACGTATTATAAATACGATACCAGGGAAAATCTGATTCAAGAAGTTGATGCCTTAGGCTACATAACCCACCACGAATACGATGCTTTAGGAAGAGTGGTTCTTTCTAAAAAAGAAAATCTTATAAATACCTTTTCATATGAAGCAGGGGGATTGCTAGAATCTTCCACAACTCCTAGTGGAGCCAAAACCACACGCTTCTATACTACAAATGGACTTGTAAAACAGGAAATCTATCCGGATAAAACAGAAAGTTTCGTAATCTACGATTTCTTTGGCCGTCCGATTCAAGAAACTACTAACGGAATCTCTTGGGAAACATTTTATGATGATACAAATAACCTAGTTA
>DAIEPN010000175.1 GCA_027348355.1 Chlamydiota bacterium
TGATCCTCGCTGTCCCGTAAAATAAACGCGTAGCCACTCAATAAGTACACTTAGTCTGTTTCGGAATCCAATTAAATAGACGATATGGATAAAGCACCAAGCAAGCCATGCGAGTAGGCCTGAAAATTGGATTTTTCCAATCATCGCGATCGCTTCTCCTTTTCCAATTGTTGCCATACTTCCTTTATCGAAATAGGAAAATGGTTTTCGTTTTTCTTTTAAAATTTCATTTTTTATGATTTTCCCTACATATTTTCCTTGTTGGATTGCGGTTGGCGCAATTCCTGGAAGAGGGAGTCCGTTTTTTCCTTTACAATTGCCTGCATCTCCAATCACGAAAATGTTAGAGTGTCCTGGAATCGTGAGATCTGGTTCTACGATCACCCTTCCAGCTCTATCTAGAGGAACTTCCAATGTTTTAAGAAGAGGGGACGCTTGGTTTCCTGCAGCCCAAATGATGTTGTGGGAAGCTAAGAATGTATCTTCGACTTGAACCCCGTCTTTTGTAATGTCAGTTACTTTTTTTCCTGTGAGTACAATCACCCCCAGCTTTTCAAGATCTTTTTTTGCTGTTTCAGAAAGTTTAGGAGGATACATTGGCAAAATATGAGGAAGTGCTTCTACAAGATAGATTTTCGAATTTTCAGGCTTGATTTTTCGGAAATTTTTGAAAAGCGTCTTTCTTGAAATTTCTGCAATCGCGCCTGCCATCTCTACACCGGTTGGCCCGCCGCCGATAACAACAAAGTTTAAATATTTCTCAGCTTTTTCCATCGATTCCATTCTTTCTGCTTTTTCAAATGAAATGAGAAGCTGTTCTCGTATTTTAATTGCATCGGAAACTGTTTTGAGACCAGGAGCAAACGTTTCCCAGCGCTCGTTTCCAAAATAGGAATGTTTTGCACCCAATGCAAGGATTAGATAGGTGAACGTAATTTTATCTCCATTCCCTAAAGTGACTTCGTTACGGCTTTTATTGATGCTTTCTACATCTCCCATAATGACATGGATATTATCATCTTTTCGGAAAATTTCACGGATCGGAATTGCAATTTCTCTTGGCGAGATGGCAGCGCTTGCGATTTGATAGAGGAGAGGTTGAAAAAGATGATGGTTTGTTTTGTCTACGATTAGGACGTCTCTTGAGGTTTTTCGAAATGCTTTAGCAGCCGTAAGTCCTCCAAAGCCGCCCCCTACGATTAATACTTCTGTGTGCATGCGGTAACTCTTTTTTGGGTGTGTTTGCAGATATCCTCATCATAGCTAAAACGAGTTTAGTTTTTAACTTTTTTGTTTTTACTTTTAAAAAACAGAGCATGCTGGATAAAATCTACGCTTGTGATACAAAAAAGCATCCCTATTTCAAAAGTTTCGTTGTCAAAGTAACGAAGGAATAAGAAATGTATTCTGTACAAGATTTTTTCGATGAACATGGAAAAAACTTGGAATTAGAAATACTCACCGGAAAGGCTGGGTTCAAAAGGACAATTAGAGTTCCTGAAGTACAAAGGCCGGGACTGAGCCTCACCGGCTATCTAAGGCACTTTGCCTCCAAACGAATTTTAATTTTCGGGAAAGTAGAAATATTTTTCTTGCGAGATTTGGATACAAAGACACGCATCCAGCGTTTAAAGGGGATTCTTACAAAAGAAACTCCCGCTGTCATGGTTTCTAGAAGATATCTTCCCCCGAAAGAACTTGTAAGCATTTGTGAAGAAGAAGGAATTCCCCTTCTTCGCTCTAGTATGACTACGATGGACCTTGTCATCAAAATGACTTTTTTATTGAGTGAAGAATTTGCCCCAAGTACGACATGTCATGGCACGTTGGTAGAAGCCTTTGGTGTTGGAATGATGATTCAGGGAGACTCTTCTGTCGGGAAAAGTGAAGCAGCTCTTGGTCTTATAGAAAGAGGTCATCGCTTGATTTCTGATGATATAGTGAGAGTGAAAGTAAGAGAGGGCTCTTATTTAGAAGGATCGGGCCCAGAGCTTACAAGACACCTTATGGAAATCAGAGGAATTGGGATTATTAATGTAGCCCATCTGTATGGGGCCGTGTGTGTGAGAGACGTAAAGAGTCTTGACCTTGTCGTTAAACTTGAATCTTGGGATGATCGTCATTTCTACGATCGCGTAGGTCTTGACGAAAAATTTTGCGATATCTTAGGAATTAATGTTCCATTTCATATACTTCCCTTAAAACCGGGAAGAGATGTAGTGTTACTTTTAGAGACAATTGCTTTGAATCACCGTTTAAAAGAAATGGGATATCATTCGGCAAAAGAGTTTAATGTGAAATTACTCGATACAATTGCTAAAAGACAGAGCCAAGGAAGAAGGTTACGTGAAGCTAGTAAAAAGAATAAAAATTAGAAATGAACTTGGATTGCATGCAAGGCCTGCAGCTTTGATCGTAAAGATTTTGCAGGGAGCAAAATCTATGGTGAGTTTTACGTATCGAAATGAAACAATCAACGCTCGTAGTATTATGAGTGTGCTTATGCTCGCTGCGACAAGAAATACACTCATCACAGTGACCGTAGAAGGTGATGACGCGGAACATACTCTCTCTTTGCTTGAAAAGGCGTTTGAAAACAAATTTGGAGAAGACTGCTGTGAAAGATGAGAGAGAAGTTCATCTTCAAGGTATTTCACTCAGTAAGGGTATTGCTCTAGGCGTTCCTTATTTTCTTCCTGTCATACAAGAAGATGGCGTCCCTGAGTTTTCGATTGCTAAGGGAGATGTCGACAATGAGATTGCGAGATATCGCAATGCTCTTTTCTTCAGCCGCAGGGATCTAGAAAGTATTCAGGATCATTTGATCACAGAAGGCTCTTCCGAAGCTGTTACCATTATCGACACTCATATTCAAATGCTGGAAGATCCTATTATTACGACGCATGTCGAAGAGAAAATTCGTGAGAGTAGTCAAAATACCGAATCTGTTTTCACATCGGTCATCACTGAGTATAAAAGAAGATTTTCTAAGAATACAGATATTGTCTTTCGCCAAAGGCTTGCTGATGTCACGGATGTTTCACAAAGGATCTTAAGCCATTTGATTCCTGAAAGAAAATCTAATATGGTACATATCCCAGAAAATTCCATTATCTTCTCACAAGAGATCTCTCCTTCCGACACAGCAGCAGCTCAGGTTAATTATGTTCTTGGAATTGTTACTGAGGTCGGTGGCTCTACATCACATGCCGCCTTGATTGCGAAAGCAAAAGGGATTCCCTTTCTGACTGGGATTGAAATCAGCAAGATTCAGGAGTATCAAAACTGTTTTATCGTTGTAGATGGCTTTCAAGGGAAATTGATTATCAATCCAAATCCGGAAACGTTAGCTGAATATAAGAAGATCCTAAAAAAACTCATAACCCAAGAAAAGAGGTTAGAAAAAGAATCTAAACTATGCGCTAAAACTGTAGATGGACAGAAGGTCCATGTTTTAGCAAATGTCGGGAGTATAGCGGATTTGGACATGCTTATGAAGTATGGAGCCGGCGGAATTGGACTTGTGCGTACAGAATATTTTCTTTTGCAAAATAGAAATTTTCTTCTCTCTGAAAAACTACAATATTCTATGTACAAGCGCTGTATTGAAAAAGCTGCTGCACTTCCTGTTGTGATCCGTAGTTTCGACCTAGGAGGGGATAAATTCCCCGATCTAGTGTATTACAAAGAAAAGGAAGTAAATCCTTTTTTAGGATGTAGGGGAATCCGTTTTCTTTTAAAAAACCAAGAAATTTTGAAAATTCAATTCCGAGCGATCTTGCGAGCCGCTGTGCATGGCGATGTGCAGATCCTTCTTCCTCTTATCTCTGATGTCAGAGAAGTCTTAGAAACAAAAAAAATCTTAGAAAATGTAAAAAAAGAAATGATTGCCGAAGAAGTGGAGATTCGTGGAGATATTCCCATTGGATGTATGATGGAGGTGCCCTCGGCTGTACTCACTTGCGATGTCCTAGCTAAAGAAAGCGATTTCTTCTCTGTTGGTACAAATGACCTCGTGCAATATACACTTGCAGTTGATAGAGCAAATCCGACAGTTCATAACCTTCATGACCCATTTCATCCTAGTATGTTGAGGATGATTCAAATGCTAGTTCATGAGTCTAAAGTCCATAATAAAAAGCTCTCCGTTTGCGGAGAAGTGGCATATAAACCACTTTTTATCCCTCTTTTACTAGGACTTGGGATTTTACACTTTTCTTGTCCTCCCCGTTATATTTCTCTCGTAAAGAAAATTGTAAGAAAGTGCAGTTTACAAGAGACATCTCAAGATGCAAAAGAAGCATTGAAACTCTCTACTTCACAGCAGATCTATGAGTTTGTACGCAAGAAATACGGGAAGGTCTTTCCTGAAGAATTTTAGGACTTAGAAAGAAAAAGGCAGGCCCTTTCCGAGTGGAAGGTGGTTCTCCGGATTTTGCTCCTGCAGTTTTTTAGATGCATCTTCAAAAGCAGCTTTAATCAGATCTTGTAATCCCTCTACATCATTTGGATCAACGCACTCTGGTTTTATCTGGATACTTTTGATTTCCTTATCTCCGTTGATCGTGATTTTTACAAGACCTGCTCCACTTGTTCCTTCAACACTCATTTTCTGTTGTTCTTCTTTCATCTGCGAAAATTGCTGCTCTAACATGCGAGCTTGTTTTTTCATTTTTGAAAAACCGCTTCCCATAATGAATCTACTCCTATAATTATTAGTTTCTTGGATCTTTATTAATAGTGCCTTCCAGCTCTACTGCGGCAAAGCGTAGCAAGGTCTCGTATTTATTTAGCTGCATAGCGTTTGGTTTATTCTCCTTTTGAGGAGGAGCGGCAAGGTCTGCTTGTTTCATCGTATCCACCACAACTGTTTTCTCTTCTTGCTTAGAGAGGAGAATATCTACTTTTTCTATAGCTTCTTGGACATTTTTCTTATCAGCTTGAAGAGTTTCTTCTTGCTGAGGAGTGTTTACCAAAGCCGGCTCTTGCAATGCAGTCTCTTTTGCATCCTTATGCAAAGATTTCTCCAGAAGAGAGAGTTTCTGTATAAGCCCGGGCAGAGTGATCCGATTACGATTTTGTATAAGATGGAGGATAAGGGCTTCAAGAGTGATTCTTTTGAAAGGTGTCTTTTGCGCTTCCTGTAGAAAGTTTAGTAAAAAGTCAAGGAAGTATATACACTGCTCTTTTGTATAGAGGGATGCATTTTTTTCATACTGCTCTAAATCTTTTTTACTTAAGAAATGAAGAGAGCTGTCTTTCGGGTGCAACTTCGTAATCAGAATCAGACGAAAATGTTCTAGGAGCTCTTCTACAAAATATCCTAAGTCTTTTCCACTCGAAAAAATGGTTTCGGTAAGCTCTAGTGCAAAGGAGTAATTTTCCTCATGGATAGCCTTATCTAAGCTGAAAAAAGTTTCTTTAGGAAGACTCCCTAAATGAGCTCTGATCAGTTCTACACTTAGGTTGTTTTCAGCATAACAGATTAGTTGATCAAAAAGGGATTCTGCATCTCGTAAAGACCCTTCTGCTGCATGGGCAATCAGTTTGAGCCCATCAGTGTCTACATTGATTTCTAAATCTTTAGCAATACGGGAGAGTTTTTCTACAATCAATTCCATGGAAAGTCTATGTAAATCAAATCTTTGACATCTGCTCAAAATCGTTGCAGGAACTTTATGAGGCTCTGTTGTTGCAAAGAAGAAGACAACTTTTTCAGGGGGTTCTTCGAGTGTTTTTAATAGAGCGTTAAAAGCTTCTTTTGTCAGCATGTGCACTTCATCGATAATATAAATTTTATATTTACCAGATGAGGCCGCATACGCTACCGTTTCGTTAATTTGCCTTATATCGTCAATTCCTCTGTGAGAGGCTCCGTCGATTTCTAAGATATCTAAAGATCTTCCTAAAGAGATGTTTTGACATGATTCGCAATGATTGCAAGGTTCCTGATCTTCTTGAAGATGGCTGCAATGCAGAGCCTTTGCAAAGACCCTAGCAAGGGTAGTTTTCCCCGTTCCTCTAGAGCCGCAAAAAAGATAGGCGTGAGAGATCCTTTTAAGTCGCAGGGCATTTTTTAACGTTTTTACAATGGCTTCTTGACCCGTAATCGATTGAAAATTTTGAGGACGATATTTTCGAGAAAGGGTTTGATATATTTCTTTCATGATGCTCATTTTTTCGAGAAATCCCAAAAGCTTATGCTACTACATGCGAGGAAAAAAGAAAAATCAAATTAGATTTTTAAAAAAAAATAGTATATCTTTTTTCGCATTGAAGAGAAATAGTACGCCAGATTTAGGATAATTTGATAAGCTTGAGGAAAAGTGAGAAAAGGTTTTCACCTATGAGCTATTTGCATTTGGATGATAGCGAAGCGAAAGCGAAATGGCAAAAGTGGTTCCAAGGTGCTCATTTCGGCAAAAAGCTAATGCTTGCGGTGGGTTTTATTCTCGGACTTGCGAGCTTTTTGCATTTTCGAGAAATCAATGTAGAAGTTCTTGAACTCAATAGTACCGCACAGAGTTACATAATCGGCCAAATCGATTTTGAGTTTCCTGATGTCGATGCGATGATGCTTCTAAAACAGGAACAGGTAAGGGACATCGATACGATTTATAAAATCGATCCCAAACAAATTTACCAGGGCTTTGTAGAATTTGAAACATACCTGGTTGAAAATCAAAATTGGCGTGAAAAATCTCCTTATTATACTTTTGACGAAGTTCATAATGTTGCCGAAGCAGTAGAGAAGGCCTTAAAAAAATGGCGGTTCACTGACAAGAGAACTTTGAAGAAAATGAATGATACTCATATTTCTTCTTCGTATTATTATAATTTTGTTCCCAAAGATCGAAAAAACATAGAAACACTCTCTAAAGACTTTTGGAGAACACTTCAAAAGACAAGTTTTCCTCCTCAATCTTATCCAGATAATATTGTAGATTTAGTGATTAGCTTTTTTATCGATAAAGAGTGGATCTTTCAAGAAGATTTGGCAAGACAGATCGAACTTCGTGAAATCGTTGAGGAGAGCATTCCTCAAAAATATACTAAATTTGAAGCGGGAAGAAGAATTATCGATGCAGGAGAGAAGGTTTCACCAAGGCATATTGCAATTCTCAATGCTATGAAAAGTGCGTTAACAAAAGAACGCAATTTATGGGAGACAATCAAGATTCTTGCAAGCATTCTTCTTTCTACGCTGCTCACCTTGATTGCAATTATGTACTTTAGAAGCAGGTTCAAAGATACTTTTACTTCTTTGAAAAAAATGACGCTTCTTGTGACGATCATTTTAGTGACTCTTGCCCTATCCAAAGCGGTAGAATATTTTTTACTTTATCAATCAAGTCACTTGATCGACGTTGTTCACTATCCTATTTTAGTTCCCTTTGCAGCGATCTTGATCACGGCACTTTTTGGTAGGACGGTAGCTCTTTTTGCATTGGCTTATTTAACAGTTATCTTATCCGTCTCGCTTGCTTTCCCTTATGAGAACTTTTTAGCCATCAATTTAGTTTCCGGGGTTGCATCGATTTACTATGCTAAAACGATGCATAAAAGAAGAGATGTCTTTCTAGTTTGCGGGAAAGTTTGGCTTTGGTCTCTTGGGGTGATCTTAGCCTTTTCTTTAGGGAGCAACCAAATATGGAACAGTGCAGTCCTCTGGGACGGTGTGAGTGCGTTTGCATTCCTTTTTGCAATTGCTTTGATTATTATTGGGTTTTTACCTCTTCTTGAATCTATCTTCGATGTTATGACAGACATGAGCTTGATTGAATACATGGATCCAAATAATGAACTTTTAAGACGTCTTAGTTTAGAGCTTCCTGGAACATATCAGCATTGTCTTGTTGTAGGGAATCTTTCTGAAGCCGCAGCTCAAGCAATCGGTGCGAATGGATTATTTTGTAGAGTCTCCACGCTTTACCATGATATTGGAAAACTTTCTAATCCACATTATTTTACTGAAAATCAACTAGGAGGATTTAATATCCACCAGTTACTCACTCCAATTGAGTCTACTCAAGTCATCATGGCGCACGTACATGACGGGGAGATACTTGCAAGGAAACATCATCTTCCTCAAAGCTTTATCGATATCATTAAAGAACATCATGGCACAACTCTTGTGTATTATTTTTATCGTAAATACCTTGATCAAAAAAAACAGGAATTTTCAGCAAGTGACGAGCTTTTATTTCGTTATGCAGGACCAAAACCTAAGACCAAGGAATCAGCAATTATTATGATCGCCGATTCCGTAGAGGCCACTTCACGCTCCATCGATGAGATTTCAGAGAAGGCCATTATTGAATTGGTTGATCGTGTTACTAGGGAAAAAACGGAAGATGGTCAGCTTGATGAATGTCAGCTCACATTTGAAGAATTAGGAATTATCAAAAAAAGCTTTATAAAGACTTTGATTGTTACACTTCATTTACGTGTCAAATATCCAAAAAAAACTGAGAAGAAGAGGATACCCATTGATGGATGCTGAAATACAAAAAAGAGTGCAAGCTTGGCTCGATGGTCCCTATGATGTAGAAACGAAAGAAAAAATCGCTTATCTTCTTAAAGAAGATCCGAAACAACTGATTGATGCGTTTTATACGGATTTGTCTTTTGGCACGGCAGGTCTTCGCGGTATCATGGGCGTGGGCACAAATCGGATGAATGAGTACATCGTGGAGATGACAACTCAAGGCCTTTGTAACTATTTGCTTCAAAAAAAAAAATCGGAGCCTATCCACGTTGTCATAGGCTTTGACAGCCGTAACAACTCTTCTTTGTTTGCAGAAAAAACAGCCTCTGTCCTAGCGGCAAATGGAATCACAACTTATCTTTTGAGTGAAATACGTCCCACACCTTTTGT
>DAIEPN010000185.1 GCA_027348355.1 Chlamydiota bacterium
CTCTAGGATAGTTCAGGACCAACTCCTTAGGATCAAAACATGAATGTGTGACATTACATCTTCCTCCTCCGGAAATACGAACTTTGGAAAGTAAGACCGCGGATTTTTCAAAGAGAGCAATATTGGCGGAAGGGTTGGCATTTTTTGCAGCAATGGCTGCAAAGATGCCAGCAGCACCGCCGCCAAAAACGAGTACATCATATATCATGGGCATTATCTATGAGGAGGGGGGGCCATAAATTCAGGTCCTACGGGGTCCAAAATTGTTTCAGACAAAATGGTATCAATTTCGCTGAAATCTTGCGAGGTAAGATTCCAGTTCCATATTGTTTCCATCCCGCTCAGCTGCTCAGGTTTCCTAGCTCCCCAAAGTGCAGTAGTGACACCTTTATCTAAAACCCATCGAATAGCTAAGGCCAAGAGGGATCTATGATGCTTATTTTTTACCCACTCCTCTAACTTTTTTACCGCGTTTAGATACTGAGATAGCCTGGGTTCTTGGAATTTGGGGTCGATTTTCCGAAGGTCATCCCCTTTGAACTGAGTGTCTTTTTGGATTTTTCCTGTTAAAAGGCCTCTACAGAGAGGGCCATACCCCAAAGTGGCAATTTCCTTTTTAAGACAGTAGTCCAGTTCTTCTTTTTCAATTGCTCTTTCAAAAAGGTTGAAAGGAGATTGCAGGCTGTGGATAGGAGCTGTTTTTTGAAACTCTTCCATTTGCTCTATAGAGTAATTACTTACTCCGATAGCTCGGATTTTTCCTTGTTTAAAAAGTTTTTGTAGAGCCTCGGCTGTTTCACGAGGTGGTGTTAGAGGATCTGGCCAGTGGATTTGATAGATGTCAATATAGTCAACTTGGAGACGTCTTAGAGATTCTTCGATTTCTCTTTCAATAGATTCTTTTCTAGCATCTCTCTGGATAGCTTGGTTTTCAAAGCTTAGTCCTTGCTTGGTTGCAATTACAATGTTTTCTCTTTTTCCATAGGATTTAATTGCTTTTCCTACAATTTCTTCGGAAACTCCAAAACCGTAAACAGGTGCTGTATCAATCAAATTAATTCCTAGGTCTAGCGCTTTATGGATGGTTTCGATGGCTTCTTTTTCTTTTGTCCCACCCCACATCCATCCTCCAATTGCCCATGTTCCAAGAGCGATTCGAGAAACTTTTTGTGTAAGGGGAGAGAAATTGAGATATTCCATACTTTTTCCTCTTGTTAAGATAAATTTTAAGTAAAACCAGATTTTGTTTTTTGGGAAAGTAAATAATGAACTAGTAAACAAGAGATAACAAAGGGATTACTCTAGACGTTTGCGGAAAAACCAAGTTGCGGCAGTGATGTTGAAGGCGGCGATAAGGACCATCGGATAGATGTACGTAAGAACATCTTGGAAAGGTAGTTCTTTTAGAAAACATCCTCTGGAAATAACAAGAAAATGTCTTAGGGGATTGATTTCAGTTACGGTTTGTAGCCAAACAGGCATGTTTTCTATGGGGGTTGCAAAACCAGACAGGGTAACTGCTGGGACCATGAACAAGAGAACTCCTAAAGAAGCTTGCTGCTGTGTTTTGCAAAGACATGAGATAAAAAGACCAATGCCTACAATGGCGCAGATAAAGACAAACATTCCAAAATAAAGGGAAAGAATGGAACCCGTAAAAGGAATGTGAAAAACAAAGATAGCTGCAAGTAGGATGAACGTTCCTTCTGCCATTCCAATGAAGATCCCAGGAATGATTTTTCCTATGATGATTTGTATAGGAGTAAGAGGAGTGACAAGCAGCTGTTCGAACGTACCTAGCTCTTTTTCTCTAGCCACAGATAAAGCTGTGACTACAAGTCCGATTAACATAGTTAATATGGCCACAAGCCCAGGAACTGTAAACCAAGGATAGTGCAGATTAGGGTTGAACCAGTTTCTTTGTATTAGAACAATGTTACTACCTTGAACCCCTGCAATTTTAGCAATATCACTGTTATATTGGTCGACAATTTGATTTATGTATCCAAAGACAATCTGAGTAGAATTGGATTTTCTTCCATCTAGAATGACCTGTACATCGGCAGATTTTTTAGAAAGAAGATTTTTAGAAAACTGATCATCTATATGTATTACGGCTACTACATCTTGGTTGTTAATTTCGTCTGCTATGCTTTCTGTGTTTTTTACAAAAATAATACGAGTAAAAACTGGAGCCCCAGAAAATCTTTGCACGAGTTCATTAGATTGCTGTCCACTATCGCGGTTTATAATCCCAATCGAGACGTTTTTTACATCGAGTGTTGCAGCAAAAGAAAAAAGAATAAGTTGTAAAATCGGAGGCACGATCAAAACGGCCCTACTTGGATTATCTTGCCAGACGGCTAAGAATTCCTTTTTTATCAAAGCTAGGATCCTTAATACAATTTGCATCATAGTTAATCGAGTCGTTTTACTATTTTTAGAGAGATCATGATAAAGATAATAATTGTATACACTATCATGGCTCCAATATCGAGAAGAATGAGCTGCCAAATATTGCCAACAAGAAAAAGAGTTTCCAAACTAGACACGAAGTATTTTGCTGGAACCAGATACGTAAATAGCCTTATCGCCGTAGGCATGCTGGATATTTCAAAAATTAATCCGGATAGCATGAAAGAAGGTAAAAATGCAGTAACAATTGCAATCTGCGATGCTGTGAATTGATTTTTCGTAAAAAAGGAAATTAAAAGCCCTGTGCCTAGGGCAGTAAGTAAAAAAAATCCTGTTACGAGAGCGAGTACTAAATAGGACCCTCTAAAGGGAACACCATAGCCATAATAGGCTACAATAGTACAAATTGTCATAGACCCCATTCCTAAACAAAAGTAGGGAATTAACTTTCCAAGAGCGATCTCAAGCATGGTCACAGGGGTAGTCATAAGAGCTTCCATAGTCCCTTTTTCCCATTCTCTTGTAACTACAAGGGCAGTAAGGAGCGTTCCGATGAGTGTCATAATGAGTGCGAGAGATCCGGGAATTAAAAAAAAATGGCTATTTAGTTCCTCGTTGAACCAATATCTTGATTGAAGTTGAACGCTAGGCGGTTGCTGCAGAGCTTGGCTGATTATCTCTTGCTTTTGCCAATTAGTAAAGGCTGATTGGACATAGTTTTGTACGAAGCTAGCTGTATTAGGTTCGCTTCCGTCAGCCACAACGAAAATAGGGGCGATATCTCCTCTTTCTAGAAATTCGGAAAAATAGAAAGGAACAGTTACAATCCCTTTCAATTTTCCAGAAATGAGTTTGGGAGTCAGCTCTTCTATGGTTCTTGCAACGTCTATAGAAAAGAAAGTGGAATTTTTCAACGAGTTTGCAAAACTTTGCATATTTGGATTTGTATCTTCAAGAACTAGGCCAACTTCTAAATTTTTAGCATCTAAAGAAACACCCGTTCCGTATACGAAAATTAAAAATAGCGGAAGGACTGCGGCGATGAGGATACTGCTTGGATCACGCACGATCTGAAAAAACTCTTTGATGATAAGGGCTTTGAGCCTACGCAAGCTGAATCTTCTTTTTTCTGTTTGTTTTTGTTCATTCATTGCACTTTCAATTCCTCTCTAAACTAAATGCGATAAAGGCATCTTCTAGCGTAGGCGATGGGATTTTCTCTGAGCGTACAGCTTCTTTAAGGTTATCGGGGCTGTCAATTGTTATCAGTTCTCCATGATTGATCAGTCCAATTCGATCACAAGATTCCGCTTCGTCCATGAAGTGTGTTGTAATGATGACAGTCACTCCTTTTTCTACGAGGCCATTGATGTGGTTCCAAAATTCTCTACGTGTAATAGGGTCCACTCCTGAAGTAGGTTCATCGAGAAAAAGAACTTCCGGGTTATGCATGACGGTACAAGCGAGGGCCAGGCGCTGTTTAAAACCTAAGGGAAGTTCAGAGGCTTTCGTATTTAAGTAACTAGACAAGGAAAAAATTTTGACCATTTCATCGATCGTTTTCTTACGAATCAATTCCGGAACGGAATAGATTCCAGAGAAAAATTCCAAATTCTGTAAACAAGTCATATTCGAATATAAAGAAAATTTTTGTGCCATATATCCAATGCGACCTCGTGCCTTACTTGGAGCCGCTTGCATAGCTAAACCTGCTACGAAAGATTGCCCTTTAGTTGGAGTCAATAGACCGCATAGCATTTTAAATGTAGTTGATTTTCCAGCTCCATTGGGCCCTAAAAGTCCAAAGATTTCCCCTCGCTTTATTTTGAAAGTAATGTCCTGTGCTGCCACAAAATTTCCAAAGGTTTTAGTGAGGTTGATGGCTTCGACGAGTGTCTCCTTGCCTTCGTGCAAAGATTTCGTAATATCAGCAATTTCAGATGATCCTCCAGGACCACCACCTAAAATATCCATAAAGGCATCTTCGAAACGTGGGGGAACCTCTTTCCAAATCGCTTTTTCTCCCGCATCTAAAGTTGCAATAGCGGGCATTGTGGCGTTTTCTTTTAGTACAACGCGTACTGCGCTGCCTTGAATCACTCCATCGATGATATTCTCATTCATTAGGGCGTTATGGAGTACGTTTCTGCGTCTAGTAGAGATATTTTGAATTTGAAACGTCCTTCCAAGGACCCTTTTTGTTAGTTCATCAGGAGGACCGCTATAGAGGAGCTTACCTTCATTGATAAGGAAAACTTCATCGCATTTTTCCGCTTCATCAAGATAAGCTGTACTCCATACAATAGAAGTGCTTCCATGTCTAAGCTCGGAAACCATCTTCCAAAGTTCTCTACGAGATATGGGATCTACTCCAACACTTGGTTCATCAAGAAGTAGTAACTTTGGTTTGCGAAGAAGTGTGCAGGCAAGACCCAACTTTTGCTTCATCCCGCCGGAAAGATTATAGGCAAGCCTTGTTGTAAAGGGATGAAGCCCTGTGAAAAAGAGCAATTTATCAAAGGTTTTTTCTCGATCTTTATCAGATAGATTTTGTAAATCTGCATATAAATGAAGGTTTTGAATGACTGTCAGATCTTCGTACAACCCAAATCTTTGGGGCATGTAACCGATAATCTCATGGATTTCTGGAGCCTCTTTGACTGTGTCAAAGCCTGCAATTTCTATATTTCCTTCAGAAGGAAGAAGAAGTCCTGCCATAATGCGAAGTAGAGTCGTTTTTCCAGCTCCATCAGATCCGACGAGTCCAATAATTTTTCCAAAGGAGATCTGGGCATTAATATTGCTCAGAGCAGGGGTAGACTCTTCTTCGAAATACTTAGAAAGATTTCGAATTTTTACAAGGACATCGTTCAAGATTGCCTCTATGGTTTTTCAGACTCGCACTTTAATCGTATCGTTACAGGCATACCTTGACGTAGACCCCTATCAGGGTTATCAACAATAACTCGTAGACGATAAACTAGATCTGTTCTCAGCTCTGTAGTTTCTACCGTTTTCGGAGTAAATTCCGCAACAGGGGAGATAAATCCAATATGACCATAATAAGTAGGATTGGTTTTAGTGTCTGTGTATACCTCCGCTTGCATTCCAGGATAAATTCTTCCTAGGTTTGGCTCAGAGACATAGGTGCGAATCCAGACAGGAGAATCTATGGAAAGTGTGTAGACTGGTTCTCCAGCATTAATGACAGAACCTGGTTCTCGAATTCTTGTTAAGATCATTCCATTGGAAGGAGCATAAAGCTCTGTATCCTCATACCTTGTGGTCGCACTAGCAAGGCTTGCTTTAGCCTGCTCGAAATTGGCTTGTACTGATTCCTCGTTAAAAAGAGCATCATCGAAAATTTCTCTAGAAATAGCGGCAGAGCCAATGGCTTTACTTCTTTTTTCTACTCTCGCTTTTGCACCCTGGAGAGAGGCTTCCACTGCAGAGAGATTTGCTTTCGCCTGCCATACGTCTTCTTCGTACGGAGTTTTTTCGAGCATGGCCATTAATTGTCCTTGCCTGATTTCATCTCCTTCTTCAAATAGCAAGGTTTGCACTTTTCCCGGTACGCGAAATCCAAGATCAACTTGTCTAATGTCAACATTACCGTAGATGACAAGATCACAACTTGTCTTTTTCTCCGTTCTAAAAAAATAGGAGAATAGGAGGAGGAATATAAAAAGGGCTCCGGTTCCAAAAAAAATAATTCGTTTTTTCTGAGTAGGGTCTAGTTTTTCCATGCGAGATGTACTTTTTTGTGTTTTGCAATTTGGAATATGTTTAGCTGTAAATTTACTCTATATCGAAAAGGAAAATGGCGCAAGCAAATCTATAGTAAGGAATGACTCTCACAATTTTTTTGTTTACGTGCATTCGAATAATTTTTATAAGGAAGTTGACACGGAACCTGGCTTGAATTTTTTTTTCGGAAAAAATACACAAATCATGAAAATCGAATTTCTCATCGTTGGCATACTTTCTGTTTTAGTGATCATATATTTGGTCTACGCAATTTGGCATCCGGAAGAGTTTTAGAAGTAGATGTAATAGAGGTGTGGAGAAGAAAAAATGCATGTTTTTGATTGGTTAGAACTATTTTTCTTTATCGCTCTTCTTCTTCTCTTAGTCCCTTTTGTAGGCATTTACATAGCAGCTGTAGCAACGGGCTCAAAGAACTTTCTTACTCCTGTTTTTGGCAGAATAGAAAAGAGGATTTATCGTCTTTGCGGGATTGATCCGGAAATGGAGATGCATTGGAAAGAGTATGCAAAAGCTCTTGGTATTTTTGCTCTATTAAGCATTTGTTTTCTCTTTTTGATACAGATCATACAGTTTGTTTTACCTCTTAATCCACAAAAATTTTCTTCTGTTTCATGGGACTTAGCTTTAAATACAGCGATTAGCTTTACAACAAATACAAATTGGCAATCGTATGCCGGAGAAACAACTCTAAGTTATTTCACACAAATGCTTGGTATTGGTGTACAAAATTTCTTAAGTGCCGGAACGGGGCTTTGCGTTTTTTTTTCCTTTGTAAGAGGTATCTCTAGAAAATCGGCTCTATCCATTGGAAATTTTTGGACGGATCTAACGCGTAGTGTTCTCTATATTTTAGTTCCACTATCTTTTATCCTAGCGTTCATTTTAGTCGCACAAGGAGTTGTACAAACACTTTCTCCCTATGTAGAAGTCTCAACAATGGAAGGGTCTTCTCAAGAGATCCCTCTAGGTCCTGTAGCTTCTCAGGTTGCAATCAAGCAAATAGGATCAAATGGAGGGGGCTTCTTTAGAGTCAATAGCGCTCACCCGTTTGAAAATCCGACCCCTATTTCGAATTTTTTTGAAACATTGGCTATTATCTTGATCCCGGCTGCTTCTACCTATGCATATGGCCTACTTATTGGATCAAAAAAAGAGGGGTGGATGATCTTTTCCGTCATGTTTACCTTATGGATAATTGGGTTCGCCATTTCTATGTACTCTGAAACTTTGATTAATCCAGTTTTTGGGATGCACTCGTATTGGGAAGGGAAAGAGATGCGTTTTGGAGTGTTAGGCAGTATCCTTTGGTCTACGCTCACGACCGCTACTTCGAATGGCTCCGTCAATGCTATGATGTCGAGCTTGTCTCCATTAGCTGGTGGAGTTGCCATGTTTAATATTATGCTCAGTGAAATTGTTTTTGGTGGGGTAGGAGTCGGAATCTCTGGTATGATCCTTTTTATTCTACTTGCGATGTTTTTGACAGGACTAATGTCGGGAAGAACTCCCCAATATCAATATAAGAAGATTGAAAAGAAAGAAATGAGATGGGTGATCGTAGCAATCGTCATTCCTAGTGCTTCAATTTTACTTGGGAGTGGGATCAGCTGTGTTCTCACACTAGCCTTGCAAGGACTAGATGTGGGAGGTCCTCATGGTCTATCTGAAATTCTGTATGCATTCTCTTCCGCAGCTGGAAATAATGGCAGCGCTTTTGCTGGGATCCAAAGCAATACTATTTATTATAACTTGTTACTCTCTTTGATCATGTTGCTTGGAAGAGCTGCAATTATTCTTCCTTGTTTGGCAATTTCAGGAAGTTTAGTACAAAAAAGTTATTTAGCTCCTTCTCCTGATGCCTTTAGATCTGACTCGTTTCTTTTTGCAATATTATTGATTGGTACGATTGTCCTAGTAGGAGCCTTAACTTTTTTTTCTGTACTTTGCTTGGGGCCGATCGTAGAGCATTTTGTTATGAAAAATGGGTTAACATTTTAGGGGACATATGAAGACTTTTTCTTTTGATTTTATCTCTAAAGAATTATTTCTTTCTTCTCTAAAAGATTCAGTAAAAAAACTGAATCCAAAATCAGAAATTCGTAATCCAGTTATGTTTATCACATATATTGGAGCAGCGTTAACTTCATTTTTTACTTTACAAGGACTTTTTCAAAACAACTTTTCTTGGTTTGAGTTTCAGATCTCCCTATGGCTTTGGTTTACTGTGATTTTTGCAAATTTTGCTGAGGCCTTAGCTGAAAGTAGAGGAAAGGCGCAAGCTCAGGGCTTGCGTAAACTCCAAGAGGACATTCGGGCTAAAGTTGTCAAAGATGGCAAAGAAATAAATAAATTTGCTTCCGAGCTACAGCAAGGAGATATTGTTGTATGTGTTGCTGGGGATAGGATTCCAGCCGATGGCGAGGTGATCGAAGGAGTAGGAAGTGTAGACGAATCTGCAATTACTGGAGAGTCAGCTCCTGTGATACGTGAGAGCGGAGGAGATCGAAGCGCTGTAACTTCGGGAACAAAATTATTAAGCGATCAGCTAAGAATTCGTATTACCTCTAAGAGAGGACATACCTTTTTAGATCGCATGATTACTTTAATTGAAGGGGCAAAGAGACAAAAAACTCCGAACGAAATCGCATTAAATATTGTTCTAGCAGGGCTCACGTTAGTTTTTTTACTGATTGTGGTCGCGTTGAAGTTTTATGCAGACTATAGCCTCAAAGCTGCAGGACAAGATTCTTCATTTTCAGTGACCATCCCTATTCTTGTTGCTCTGCTTGTTTGTTTGATCCCTACAGCAATCGGTGGTTTACTTAGCGCGATTGGGATTTCAGGAATAGACAGACTCGCGATTTTCCATGTTATTGCAAAAAGTGGAAAAGCGATTGAAGCTGCAGGAGATGCTGATGTGGTTTTTTTAGATAAGACCGGAACAATTACAATGGGAAACCGCATGGCATCGGAATTTTTCCCCGTATCCGGTGTAAGTGAAAAGGATTTGGCCAATGCTGCCCAGCTTTCTTCTTTTGCTGACGAGACCCCAGAGGGACGGTCGATTATGGTCCTTGCTAAGAACCTCTATGGGCTCCGAAGTCAACCTTTTGAAAAAGAGAAGGTAAAATTTGTGCCGTTTTCCGCTCAAACTGCGATGAGCGGAATTGATTTTATCGATTCGTAAGGTCGGCCTGTTAAATCAATTCGTAAAGGTTCTGCAGAGGCAATTTCTAAGTATGTAGAAAAGTCTGGGGGCATTTTCCCTGAAACCCTTCGCCGTCAGGTTGAAGGAGTTTCTAAACAAGGAGGAACTCCTCTTCTAGTTTGCGAAGGCAACCGTATTTTAGGAGGAATCACCCTTAAAGATATGGTGAAAGGGGGGATAAAAGATCGTTTAGAGCAGCTTCGCAAGATGAGGATTACTTCTGTAATGATTACAGGAGATAACCCTCTGACTGCAGCAGCGATTGCTGCCGAGTCGGGAGTGGATGATTTTTTAGCCTCAGCTTCTCCAGAAATAAAGTTAGCAAAAATTCGCAAAGAACAAGAGGATGGACATATTGTAGCTATGGCGGGAGATGGGACGAATGATGCTCCTGGACTTGCACAAGCAGATGTGGGGGTGGCAATGAATACAGGTACAATCGCTTCTAGAGAAGCAGGTAATATGATAGACCTAGAGAGCAATCCGACAAAACTGATAGAGATTGTAAGAATTGGAAAGCAACTTCTCATGACAAGAGGTGCATTGACCACTTTTAGCATTTTTAATGACATAGCCAAGTATTTTGCGATCATCCCAGCTCTTTTTGGAAGTTTATATATTGCCAATGAAAATCCAAGCGAGTCACTAGCTTTTCTAAATATTATGAAATTATCTTCTGCGCATAGCGCGATTTTGAGCGCTGTTATTTTCAATGCTCTGATCATTGTTATGCTTATTCCTTTAGCGATGAAGGGAATTAGCTATCGTGATGAGTCCGCAGCGGGATTGATCAAACGGAATGCTTTTGTATATGGGATAGGAGGGCTGATTACTCCTTTTATCGGGATCAAGATCATTGATCTATTGATTGTCGCTTTTGGGGGGATATGAAGAAAAATAATCTTTGGATCAACCTTCGCATCTTTTTTTTGCTGGTTATTGTTACAGGGGTTGTGTATCCGCTTATCATCACAGTCATTGCCCAAGGCTTTTTTCACAAGAAAGCAAATGGAAGCCTTGTTGTACGAGATGGAAAGAAAGTAGGATCAGAACTGTTTGCACAATCTTTTCAAAGCCCAGGATATTTTTGGCCAAGACCTTCTTTCACAAATTATACAACTCTTCCAGCAGGAGGAAGTAACCTGAGCTGGACAAGTGCGACTTTGAAAACCACAGTTATAGAAAGAGAAAAGAAATGGGAAGATCTTGAAGGACCTATTCCCTCTGATCTTTTATTTGCTAGCGGAAGTGGACTCGATCCTCATATCAGTTTAGATGCTGCCTATTTTCAAGTTAAAAGGGTCGCAACCTTTAGATCCCAAAATGAGAGGGATTTGATAAAATTGATCCAATCTATAATGGAAAAACGCTCTTTGGGATTTTTAGGTCAGCCCCGGATCAACGTATTCGTACTTAATCAAGCTTTAGATGATTTCATCGAAGGAAAACAAAATGTCCAAAGAAGATAGAGTAGGCCCAGAATTTTATTTGTCCCTCGCAAGTAAAGAAGAAAATAAGTCTAGAGGGAAATTGAAAATCTTTTTGGGAATGTCTGCAGGCGTTGGAAAAACGTATTCTATGTTAGAAGCTGCCAGAGAATATAAGGCAACGGGGGGAGATGTTGCAATCGGCATTGTTTATACCCACGGAAGGCCGGAGACAGCTGCTTTGCTAGAAGGGATTCCCACAATTCCTAGAAAAAAAATAACGTATAAAGATGCTATTTTTGAAGAGATGGATTTGGATGCAGTTTTAAAAAGAAGGCCAAAACTTGTTTTGATTGACGAACTTGCACATACAAACATTGTCGGATCACGTCATAGTAAAAGATGGCAGGATGTTCTTGAAGTGATCGATGCCGGCATTGATGTATATACAACTTTGAACGTGCAGCATATGGAGAGTCGTAAAGAAATGGTAGAAGAGACAATGGGGATACAAATTCAAGAGACTGTCCCAGATAGCGTTTTGGAAAATGCTTCGGAAATCAAGCTTGTTGATATATCACCAAGTGAACTTTTAAAAAGACTTGAAGAGGGAAAAGTATATATTGGTGATCAGTCAAAGATTGCCGTACAGAACTTTTTTACGGAAGACCATCTTACCATTCTTCGAGAACTTCTTTTAAAAACTGCTTCAGAAAGAGTAGGACACGATCTTAAAACAATGATAGTAGCTTCTGATGGAGGGAGAGTGGAGGAAGTTGCAGATCGTCTCATTGTTGCGATTGATCATACAAAGCAAGCAGAGCATTTAATCAGAACCTCCCATAATTTAGCTTATAACTTAAATATACCTTGGGTTGCTTTATACATAGATGATGAAAAGGAATTATCCAAAGAAGAAGATCAAAGGCTGGAGAAGAGTTTTGCGCTTGCTAGAGAGCTGGGTGCTGAAGTGCTTACAACGGTTGATAGTTCGTATAAAGATGGGATCCTGCGCATTGCCAGATTAAAACAATGTCGCCATATCGTGATTGGGAACTCTAAAAAAACATTCTTTCAAAAGGTTTTCTTTAGGGAGTCTTTAGCTCAATATCTACTTCGCAACATTCCCCATCTTCATCTTCATATTTTACGAAAAGAAAGCCTAGAAAAGCCTGAGAAATGGAGCTTCTTTTCTTTTAGCGCTCTGAAAGATTGGGGGGATTATTGGAAAGTTCTTTCAGGATTTTTATTTTTTGTTGTTCTAGGAAGTATAAGCGAACCTTTTATTGGATATCAAAGCGTAAGTATTCTCTTTCTTGTAGGAATTTTTACCTTAAGCTTATATGCAAAAAAAGAAATGATGTTTTTAGCCACTCTTGCAACCTTTCTTGCCTTAGATTTTTTCTTTATTCCCCCTATCGGGAAACTAGGGGTTTCAGATGGTAAGGACTGGATCTTTTTTATTTTTTATTCGGTTGTATCATTTTTTTTAGCTTTCGTGACGGTTTCTTTAAGAAATCGGGAAAGGTTTCTTAAAGCTCAAGAAGATGAGTCGCAAATTCTTTATGATATCGTTAAACAGATTTCAGGAGCTCCAAACCAGAGTGTAATGTTCCGCTCAGTTATTGGAAGCGTTGAAAAGTATTTACAAGGTGGATGTGGAATTGAGCTTAAACAATCAGCCGAGGATCTGGCAGCTGTGTCCGAAAGTCCTCCATGGAGTAATGAAAATGAGAAGTCAGTGGCTGTTTGGGTAATGAAAAATGGCAAGGCTGCCGGCTGGGCTACCAACACCCTCTCTTCTGTTCCTGTTCTCTTTATCCCTCTTAAAGGATTTAAAGAAGTGATTGGAGTACTCAGCTTCCGTCCCGCTACGGATCAACCACTTTCATTGAAAAAAATGAATTTTTTGAGTACTGTCGCCCATGAGCTTGCGGCGCACTTAGAAAGGTATATCTATGAAGAAAAAGAAAGGAAAAGTTACTACTTAGAGCAAGCGGAAAATTTCCAGCATACGATCATTGACTGCATCGGGCAAGAGTTTAGCAAGCCGCTTGAACTTCTTATCGAAGCCACCAAGACTTTAGAGACCACGGTGGAAATGAATACCCCGCAAGTTCGAGAGCAATTTAAAAAGCAGCTTACAGATTCAACAGAATTGCTACATAGGCTCACCAAAAATTTTATGGACATGGCGTTACTTAGTTCCGGACTTTTACAGATACAAATTAAGTTAAATGATATAGCTCATCTTATTCAAACAACAAGGGAGAAGATTAATAAACACTTGCAGAGCCACCGCTTAGTTGTAAACATAGAGGAGAATCTCCCGAGTATTCCTTTTGATTATCTCTTAATGGAAAATGCGTTAATTAATCTTCTATACAATGCGATCACATACTCATCTAAAGGAAAAACAATTGAAATTTCAGCGAAACTCCAAGGGATATACTTAGAACTTGCAGTCATTGATGAAGGAGAGGGGATTCCAACTGAGGAAATTACTCATGTGTTTAAAAAATTCTATCGTTTGCCTGGTACAAAACCTGCTGGAACAGGACTTGGGCTTTCCATAGTAAAAGCGATTATTGATATTCATAAAGGGAGAATTCGAGTACACAGCAGGCCGGAAGGAGGCACTGAATTTTGTTTGATTATTCCTATTAAAATATCGTAAGGAAAAAGTTTATCTTATCTTTTAGATAGGCTTGCGTTAAATCTAATAATTATGATCCTGTCCACCAGAGCTATTTTGGTTGTTTTCTACAAAAAATTTTGTGACAGTAATTTCTATGTTCTCTGGCTTTTCTTTAAAACACTTGATATTCATATTTACGGATGGAAGAGAATGAATATGAACATAGTTCCATAAAGATCATGGTTTTTCTAGCTTTTTACAAAAGAAATTGGTTTCAAATTTGATTAGTCGTAATAGTTTATGTATCAGGATATTAATTAATTGTTTTACAATTTATATATTTTTTGAAATTTAGTAAGAGATCTCATCGCGAGCCATTTTTCCAGATAAAATAACCCTCTTACAAAAATTTCTTTTTTGCGTAAGCTGTACTTTACTTTTACAGGGGGCTTATGAAAGGAACTTTTATCGATCTTACGCATAGGGTTGATCCCTCTATTCCTACTTGGAACGGAAGCTGTGGTTTTTCTTCGGAAATTAAGATGGATTATGCAAAAGGGTGCCGTGTGATGAAGTATTCCATGCATGCAGGAATCGGAACACACATTGACGCTCCTTGCCATTTTTTCCCAAATGCGTTAGCAGCTGCAGATCTATCCCTTGAGAATTTGATTGTTCCAGCGTGCGTACTTGACAATTCTCATAAAGTCCATGGAGATATGTTGATATCTGTAGAAGACCTGCAAAATTTTGAAAATGAATTTGGACAGATTCAAAAAGGGACCTTATTTTTGGTGTATACTGGATGGGAAAAATTTTGGAACGATAAAAACAAATATAGAAATTGTGATGAATTTGGAAAGATGCATTATCCTGGTTTTTCAAAAGAGGCAGCTCTTTTTTTACTAGAGAGGAAAGTGGCGGGGATCGGAATTGATACACTTTCTCCTGATGGAACAAATCAAGGTTTTCCAGTGCACGAGGTTATTTTAGGTGCAGATAAATATATATTGGAAAATCTTGCTAATTTAGCAAAAATGCCACCTATCGGTGCATTTGCTTTTATCTTTCCTTTAAAAATAGCAGAAGGGGCCGAAGCTCCGATTCGGGCAGTTGGGTTCATTCCGGAAAAATAAAGGTTGTATGAAAGAAGATTTAGATAGCTTTCAGCTCATCATCGTTATCGCAGAGTCATGGGATTCTTCTTTCGGAAAGATGTACCTATATGAAAGAGGTCATAAGAATGAAGCATGGCAAACAAACTATAAGCCTATATTGGTCACGCTTGGAAAAAAGGGACTCGCTTGGGGACGAGGCTTACATCATTCTCCTAAATGTGAAAAGCAAGAAGGGGATCTAAGGTCTCCTGCAGGATTTTTTTCTTTATCCACCGTCTTTGGATTTGTTCCCCCAGAGAAAATCTCCTTTCTAAAGATGCCTTACCTACAACTTAAAGAATCTCTTGAAGCGGTCGATGATCCCTTATCTATCTATTACAACCAGATTGTAGATCGAACTACAGTTTCTTCTCCGGATTGGAAAAGCAGCGAAAAAATGAAAGCCCCCCCAGTATACGAATGGGGAATTGTCATCGATCATAATTTCCCAAATCCTGTTCCCTCCCTTGGATCTGCAATTTTTTTTCATCTTTGGAGAGAGGAAGGCCATCCAACCGCTGGATGTACTGCGATGAGCTGCGAAAATATGCAGTTACTGCTTACGTTCGTGTCAGATAAAAAAAAACCTGTCCTTCTCCAACTTCCAAAAGATGTGTATTTGGATTGGCAAAAAAAGTATCAGCTTCCGTTTTTAGAAAAGGAGTAATATGAAAAAAGAACAAATTACCTACTTTCATGAAAAAACAAAACTTGAGGGATATGCAGCCTACGAAGGAGAGGCTAAAAAACCTCTGGTCCTACTTTTTCATGCTTGGACCGGAAGGGATGAATTCATCTGCAAAAAAGCGGAAGAACTCGCTCGGTTAGGGTATGTTGGATTTGCGGTGGATCTTTTTGGGCCTGGCAAGATTGGGACTACTCATGAAGAGTGCGGGGCTCTTATGCAACCTTTTGTAGAGAGTAGACAATTTTTGCGAGATCGTATGTATACAGCTTTTGAAGCCGCAAAAAAAATCGAAGCAGTAGATCAAGACAAGATCGGGGCAATCGGTTTTTGTTTTGGGGGGCTCTGTGCATTAGATTTTGCAAGAAGTGGAGCTCCTCTTAAAGGAGTGGTCAGTCTTCATGGATTACTTGAGGCCCCTAAGGGTGTCTCTAAAGAGAAGATTTTGTCTAAAATTTTAGTCTTACATGGTCACGATGATCCTATGGTTTCTACGGATAATATTTTGCAGTTTCAATCCGAAATGACAAGAGCGGGGGTCGATTGGCAAATGCATATTTATGGTCATGCCATGCATGCTTTCACAAATCCAAAGGCCCATGATCCGGGATTTGGAACCGTATATAATTCTTTAGCAGATAAAAGATCTTGGATAGAGATGAAAAATTTTTTTTCAGAGATTTTTTAATTCCCTCTGCAAAGTAATTCTTATCTATAGAAAATATTTTAGCATAAAAAAATTTGTTTTTTTTGTCGCATATGGTAAACAAGTCTTTACCTTTTGTGATTTTTTAGAATTTTTCTAAAGAAATGGTTTTTTTTAATTACAAATTTTTTAAATTTTAAATTAATTTACGGTTTTTTTATTATTGTTTAATTGCATTGAAATTATTTTCCTGAGAAAATAACAATTTAGAGTGCATAATTATTTGGATAGTGCTTATCGTGTTTAAAAAAATTTTTACAGATGCTTTTTTGCCTCAGTCGCTGACTTTCTTTCGAGAGAAGTATTCTTATAAAACTTTGGGAGAAGATCTTCTCGCCGGACTCACTTTAGGTGCTTTTTCCTTTCCCCTTGCTATTGCTTTTGCCATTGCTTGCGGCGTTGATCCTGCAAAGGGTCTATATACAGCCATCATCGCCGGTTTTTTGATTTCTTTTTTCAGTGGAAGCAAGGTGCAAATCGGTGGTCCGACAGGTACCATGGCGATCCTTATTATCAACGTCATCCAAAAACATGGCTATGATGGGGTGGTGATTGCCACGCTCATAGCAGGACTTCTATTGATCTTTTTTGGGATCATGCGACTTGGGACCTTAATTAAATATATTCCTGATACGGTCACGACAGGTTACACAACTGCGATCGCTATCATGATCTTTTCTACACAAGTGATCGATCTTTTTGGGATTTCTGCAAGTTCTATCCCTTCGGATTTCTTGGGAAAATGGTATCTTATTTTTGTGAATTTTACTGAAGTACAGTGGATGAGCCTGACAGTCGGCCTTATATCACTTCTTTTTTTAATTTTTATGAGAACGAGTTTTCCAAGGTTCCCAGCCGCT
>DAIEPN010000199.1 GCA_027348355.1 Chlamydiota bacterium
GCCAAATTTCAGACACAGACTTGAGAGATAATGATAAATTCTGGGAACTACTCAGAAAAGTAACTGAAATGATAGCCACTAAACCCTCCCATCTTACTGGAAATGAATACGAAAGAACCAGAAAGACATTAAGTAATATAGGTGTGAGCTTTTGGGATTTTCAATATAATGGAGCAAGACTTGTAAAGGAGATTGCAAAAATACAAGAAGAGAGAAGAAATTCCCTTTTTGCAATTGTTTCCTCAACAGCGCAAAAATATCCGCACAGAAAGATTGTTGTCATAGCAGAGACTGACTGTATAACGGGGGCTGAGGCAAAATTTCCGAAGGTCAGCTGCGTGTTCATACCTAAACAAACAGAACTAACCGCACTTCAAGAAAAGGTCAATCGCGCTAGAGGAATGCTATCTAAGCTTTAGCAATCAAGCTTAGAAAATTATAAGTTTTTTAAAAGCTGAGAGTAAGACCTACCCAAAATCCATGAATACAGATATTATCGTTATCGATAATTTCACCCGAAGTAGTCGTATGCTTTTTTGTACTCAGCTGACTTGGAGCTAAAGCCACTCCTGCTAAGTAGAACACCTCATATCCAGCATGGAAATTGAGCCAAGGTTTAATTCGGTACAACGCACCAAGCCCCCCATCCGCTATAAAAGTGCCGCGAGTGCGATTCACATGAAACGATTGAATGACCGTTGTATTATTGTTGTCGCGAAGTAAGGTTTTCTGTTCGTCAAGATTGACATAACCACCAATTTTAACAAAAAGATCCCAACTCAGTTTCCTAGTCGGATTCCATTGTAGGTCCCCCCCTACCTGAACTCCAATCAAATCATTTTCCGTTGAAACCTTATAATCACTTGCGTTTGTAGATTTTGTATAGGTGAGCTTAAATTCTTCACCAATGTGAACATAACGAGTTCCAAAAATCGCAGAAAAGGAGAAATAATTATTATTTCTTGGAGTAATAGCTTCCCAATAATTGAATTCAGCGGTTAAAAAATTCGTCTCATAATGAGCTCTTGCTTTTTGTGCACTTGTAAAATCATTAGCGTAACCTGCTCGCTCAAAAGGAAATTGAAGAGTCCCATTCGTATCAACTTCTTCCGAAGTATCCCATTCAAAGATCTGTAGAAATGTCGCTTCAAAAGAAGTTGTATTATTTACAATAAAAGTTCCCTCAACTCGGTATCCAGGTTCATAAGAAAAGTCCTCGTTGAGCCCATCTGATTCTAGGACAATATTGCTTTTTGGAGTAATCACAGGTATGCTCGTATCGATCGCAAGAGTTCTAGTCTTTCCCTTTCCTCTTGTTAAAAAAACAGCGTCGCCAGTAAGTCCAAAGGTATTATCTGTAGGAAAGTCGTCCCCTTGCGCAAAAACTAATGCGCTAGAGAAAAGATAAGTAATTCCAATCGGGAGTAGAAATTTCGATCTGGTGCGGTGCATATTTTTAACCTTTATCTCTTTTTCTGCAAAAGCTCAGATTAAAATAGAAAAAAAATTAGTACAACTATTTTTGATGCCAAAAGCGAAGAAACTGCGAAGCCAGGTCATCTGGTGATAGGTTTTTGATACATGCACCTGTAGGACAGGTGCGAAGAAGAGGACAATGTGACACAAATACACGATTGTAAGGGCAGGTGCCTTGCACACCAACATGATTACTTCCTTCTGGTTTATAAACTTGAAGGGAAGAGGGACCGAAAATGCTAAAACTAGGAGTAGTTGTCGTCCCGCAGAGGTGCAAAAGAGCAGAATCCATTGCAATTACAGCATCTACTTGATAGATGAGGGCTTGTAATAGCGGCAAACTGACTTTCCCAAAGTTCATACTTTTTGAAAAAACAGAGCAAAGCTCTTCCGCAATGGTTTTCTCTTCTTCTGATGCCCATACAAACAAGAATTTAACATTCTGGGCATCATACACTTTTTGCAGAAATGCCCTCAGTGTATCTTTACTGAGTCTCTTATTCTCCCATTTGGAGCCAAAGGCTACAAGTATAGTTGGAATTGAATCAGAAGAAAAGTTGTCTGAAATTTGCTGTAGGCGAACCATCTCTTCTTTCACTAAAGAAAGCACGACATCTTGAGGGTCAAAAACCTTCTCATCCCTAAAAAACTTTTTCATTAAGTCAAGGTGTCTAGATCGTACATTTTTTTGGAGCGAAACGCTATAGCGGATATTTGTGGCCAAAAAATTTGGTTTCTCTCGAAGAGAAGAAAGAGAAAAACCTACCTTTTGAGAGGACCGTAGTAATACTGTGACAAAAGCAGACTTGATATTACCTTGTAAGTCAAATATGACGTCATAATGAGATGATCGAAGTATGCTAAAAACATCCTTGATCTCCTTCCAAGTACTTATAGAGAAAAGATGCTTTTTCCATTTTCTTGTATCGATACAAATTACATCCCGAATTAGAGGGTGGGATTTAACAAGATCATAGCAACTTCTTTCCACAACCCAATCTATGCAGCAATCGGGAAACTTGGCTTTGAGATATTCTAGAACCGGGAATGCGTGAATGATATCTCCGATCGAAGAAGTTTTAACAATGACAAAATTTTTAGAAGAATTCATTAGTCTAGTCCAAGAGCTTTCTTAGCTTGTACAAAATCTTGTGGAAGAGAAGCTTCAACTTGAATGATTTTTTTAGAAATAGGATGTATAAATTCAATCCGGCTTGCATGTAAAAGCTGTCTTGGAAATTTGTGCTCGCATCGAATTTTTTTTCCATACAGATCATCACCTAAAATGGGGTGGTTCATTTCAGCGAGATGGATCCGGATTTGATGCGTTCGACCTGTTTTTGGTTTACATAGGAGCAAAGAACTTTCCGTTCCAACCCTATATTTTTTCCAAGCAGTCACAGCAAGTTTCCCCAGGACTTTTTTAGGCCCCGATTTACCCTTCTGTGAGCCGAATACGGCTTTTCCTGGAGTACTAGAAAGTTTTCCTAAGTATGACTCAATCACTCCCTCTTCTGGAAGAACCCTGCCATCAACAATCGCAAGATATTCTTTCTTTACCTCTTGGCGAAGAAAAAGCCCTATCATCTTCTCTTTATATTCCACAGTTTTTGCCAAAATAATTACACCACTAGTTTCTTTATCTAGTCTATGGACCAAAGTCACTTCGCAATACTGCTTTGCCAGCTTTTTACGGAATTCTTTATCTTCACTGACAAGACCTGCCGGTTTATTGCAAATGATATACTCCTCATCTTCATATAGGATGGGCACTTCAAGCTTTGCAACGGTGTTCCCAAACAAAGATGTGTTAAAGACGATTTCATCCCCTTCACGTAAAGGATGAGTGGAATATGTCTCTGTTTTTCCATTAATTTGGCATCCTCTTTGTTCTATCACTCTTTTAACAGCTTTGAGAGAGGGAAAAGAAGGCATAGCTTTTCGCAAATAAGCTAAAAGAAGCATGTTCTTATCTCGGTACGAAACACGAAAATGTAGAGTTCTCTTAGGGCTCATAAGCTAGTTTTTTTCCATCTTTTCAAAAAAATTGACAAGGAGCCTAATTCCTACTCCTGTCGCATTCGTATTATGATAAAGCTTTGGTTTAGATAGATAGGCAGTACCTGCAATATCCAAATGGGCCCACGGGGTATCATTCATAAATTGCTGGATAAAGGTAGCCGCAACACACGATCCAGCATCTCTCCCATTCCAATTTTTTAAGTCCGCAATCGTAGACCTGAGCTTTTCTTTGTACTCTGGGTATAGAGGCATACGCCAGAGAAGCTCATTTGTTGCATCCCCTGATTCAACTAAAGCTTTGCCAAGCTTATCATCGTTCGTAAAAAAACCTGTCGCCTCTTCCCCAAGCGAAATGACCATAGCTCCAGTAAGGGTTGCTAGATCGATAATATACTTAGGTGAGAAATGTTTCTCGACATAGGCTACCGCATCTGCCAAGATAAGCCTTCCTTCTGCATCCGTGTTAGTGATTTCAACAGTTTTTCCTGAAAAACTAGGATAGACATCCCCTGGCTTAAAACTAACAGGGCCGATCGCATTTTCAGTAGAGGGAATCGCTCCAATCACATTCACTTTAAGACCTAAGGCTGCAATCGCTTTCATAGTTCCCAGAACCGCAGCTGCACCTGCCATGTCGCATTTCATTGTCTCTATACCCCCTGTCGGCTTAAGATTTAAGCCTCCAGTATCATAAGTGACACCTTTTCCAACAATAGCTGTACACTCTTTAGAGCGAGGGTTTCCTTTATACTCTATAATTGAAAAAGAAGGATCACAGCTAGCTCCTCTACTGACTGCTAGCAGTAGTCCCATTTTGTTTTTTTCAATCTCGCTACGAGTTAAGACTGTAGTTTTAATTGATTTATATTCCTTTTCTAAACTTTTCGCAAACTTCCCGATGTTTTCAGGGTTGACCTGATCTGCATTCCGATTGACTAAATCCCTTGCTGCATTCACAGCCTGTACAACCGTCTCGACTTTCTGACAAGCAGCTAATGAACTTGGCTTTACACCAAGTAGAGTAATCCTTTGAACCCTGTACATCTTATCTTCTTTCAAAGACTCTGCTTTGAGCTCATCAAAATAATAAGACGCAAGGGACATTCCTTCTGCAATCGCAGCGGCTATAGCTTCTTCGGAAAAGTTTGTCACTTCAGGAACTAGTACATGTAAAGAAGTAATATTTTTTCCACGACACGCTTTTGTAACTGTCGCAAACGTCCTTCGCAGCGTTTCTAATCCACATTTTTTTGCATTGCCAAGCCCGAGCAAAATAAGTCTTTTTTCAGGTAGCGAGTCTGGATAAAGAACGAGAAGCTCCCCCTCTTTTCCGGAAAAATCACCTGACTTTATACTTTCGGAGGTAAGTTTTGAAAACTGAGCGCATTCACTATGCGCTCCTTTGACTGATTTAGATTCCTGCCAAAAAGGAAGAATAAGTAGATCAGCAGGTTTTCTTTTGGACATAGAAGTAACGATTGAAAATTCCACAAAATTCTCCTACTTTTGATAAAATCTAAATACTATACTATATTAAGGATAAAGTTTACAGAAGGTATCATTCTTAAAAAGGAACATCATCATCTGTAAACGGCACATTTCCTTTTCCTTGTCCATAAGCGATCTGTTCCCCTGCCGCTGCATAGGAAGGTTCTTGGACTTCATCATGGCTATTTGCATCAGCTCCGCCTCTAGACTGCCCTTCTGGTTTACCAAATGGACTAAACTGTATATTAGACGCAGTCATACTCATAGAAACTTGAGGCTTTCCATCGCGATCTGTAAAAATTTCCGGTTTATTCAATTCTCCAACGATGATCACAGGACTTCCTTTTTTCAAATAAGCGATCATCTTATCAAATTGCTCCCCCCAAACCGTAACCTTCCACCATATTGTTTCATCTTTTCTTACGCGAGATGCAACTCGTAGCGTTGTCACCTTTTGATTAGATGAAGTAAATCTCACTTCTGGGTCCGCACCTAAGTGTCCTGCAATGGTAATTTGGTTCATATCAATATTCCTTTTGTAGTCAAAAAACATTTTCTAGCAAGAATCCCATTATTCTGAAGTAGCAATTAATTCATCAAGAAAATTTAAAACATTTTTAGGCTTATTTTTTAGCTGATCTTCCGCATCATTTTAACAGAAAAAACAATATTATAAAAGAATAGAATTATATTCTAAAAAGGGTTTGAAACCATAATGATTTAAAGAATCATATGTTTAAAAAAATAAATTATGAAAAGCGTTAGACAAAAAAAGTTAAAAGAGTTAGATAAAAAAGTTACTAACACATCTTTTAAAAGAAAGTGTTCACTGAACAAATACGATTTTTTAGAATTTTTTATAAAAATACTAAAGCAGTAATAAAAAATTTAAGGGAGTTATGAAAGGAAGCACATATTCAGAAACCTCATTTTATGCAAATGCACAATCTGGATCACTACCCTCTTCCCTTTATACAGGTCTTGGAAAAAAATCCGCCCTATCTCTAAAAGACTTTGTATCTGCTATCGATGAAGCTCCTGATTTCCAAGATCCATTTTCTGAAGTGAATTTATTTCTCTCACAAGAAATTAAGAAGGAAATGCGTCATATTGGATATGGAAAAAAATGGTCTTTAAAAATTCAAGAAAGAGTTGTGGAAAAAATCCAGCCGCTCTTTCAAAACTCATTTCCTCAATATCGATTAGGTATTTCAGCTCTTCGTAAAACGTGGGAGAAAATCTCCTATTACTGTCAGCAGATCCAATCTCAAAAGCAGGCGCTGCATCAAGATGGGAAGCTTAATGTTCACTTCCTGATTAGAGAGAATATGAAGCAATATCAAAAGCAAATTGAATGCAACCCAGCTGCACAACATCATCAATATACTCACCAGTTAGCAATGAAAATCAGTGAATGTATCGCAATCGTCGATGGAGTAAGGCCAAAACTTGATCAGCTGACCAAATTAATTTGGAGCATTCAACGTAATTTCATTAAAATAGCCCCTCAAGACAAATGGAAAAGCCCTTATGAAGAGTTTGATAAAATTGACAAAGTAGTCACGCAAACGATTGTCGAGATTTCTACAAAAAAACCCCAAATCTCACAACAGGAACTTGAGTGTGAAGTAAAAGAACATTTACACTCGCTTTGTGAACTCCCAAGTTTTGCTTCTTTAGACGTTATGACCTGTAACATCGCTGCTGTCCTTGCAGAAAAACTTTCTACACAGTCTCTATTTTCTACTCTGTTTCGAACTGAACAAAAAAAATCGATGATTGAATTTATTCAAAGGCACATCACCTTATATAAAAGCTCAAGTAAAGATCCTCATTTGCCCGAATTTATTAGAAGGACGATTTCTCTATATAATTTAGCACTAAAAATGCCTAAAACTCTTTCTGAAAAGGAAATTAAAGAGGCCATTCTGTCAATTTATCCTCATGAAAATGAGACTAGGCCTGACTTAGACCAATCGATCTACGCATTTATCTCGGCTGAGGTCATCTTACTTAAAAACAAAGAGTACTGCTATTCTATAGAATACGTTACAGAAAGTATCATTAAGTCCTACGTCCAAGCAAAAAGTCTGCCTGAAATTCCTGAAACGCAAACAGACCTTTTAGAAATGATCCTTTGGAAGGTGGTCAGCGAGAATGAGGGGCTGCTACAAAAACTTCCTTATATTATTGGGCAAAAAATTGAAGAACAAATCGCACACCTATTTATAGAATCTCCAAACCAGAACTTTAAGAGCGCATTGCACCATGTTCTTCAATTTTTTAAAAGGATGAAAGAGCTTGCATCGTATAAAAAATGGGATGAAATTGAAAGAAAGGTTCATAACTGGAGCATGCAAAGTGACATGCTTTGCAGATGGATAAAATATCCATACGATACCCCCCTTCTTTCAGAAGTAATTCAAATGTACCGCACAATGAGTCCAGAAAAGAACTCTACGGCTTCTCAAACCTTGATTTCTCATGTAGCTCAAAACTACCTTCGCAAACATCCAGAACTAGCATCTTATCTTCCTCAGCTGACCCAGCATATTGCAACGATTTACAAATGCGTTTGGTATGTAGAAAATAAAAATTCAGACTCCGCCCTAGATCGCTTTATGAAATGGCAAAAAATTGAGCTTAAAAACGCTCTTCCCTTAGCTAGCGAAGAAATTCTGCTGGACTATTTAGAAGAAATTTGCTCGAAGAAACTACCGCTCATTTCTTTTGAGAGAAAGTTTTTGAAAGAAAATCTTTTTTCTGAAGAGCAAGTAGCATCCTAGTAAGAAACATGGAATGCTCAAAAACTGTCCCATATCCAAAAGATTGTTTGTAGATAGCCATACGCTTTGCTCTTCCTTTATGAATTCAATGAAGAATCGAAATCCAAAGACGGCTACAAGAAAAACACCGGAAAGTTTTCCTCTTTCTAAAAACCATGTCTTCTTCTTCCAAAGAACGAATAGAGTAATTCCAACTGTAAAATAGAACAGGGACTCATAAATTTGCACGGGATGACGAATCACACCAGCTTGTCCGTCTACAGGATGTCCGAAAATAACTCCCCAAGGAAGGGACGTTACAGTTCCTAGAATTTCTTGGTTCATAAAATTGCCAATCCGAATGAACCCAGCTGTAAATGCTGTAGGAATAACACAAAAATCAAGTAGATCAATCCATTTCATCGCTTTTTCTTGATTTTTGATCCTTTGATAAAATAGCGTCAGCGCAAGGAGTATCCCTATCACACCTCCATGACTTGCAAGTCCCCCTTCCCAAGTTTTTACAATTGAGAGGGGATTGGTCAAATAAAATTTCCAATTTTGATAAAAAAACACATCACCAAGCCGGGCTCCTACAACAGCTCCTACCATAACATATAAACTCAGCTTTTCAGCAAACGTTTTAGCGCGTAGTTTTGCCTTAATAAAAACACCTGGAAACGACTCTTCTAAAGAAAGTCTATTTGCAGCTTGACGCTGTTGATCTACAGAAAAAAAACTTTCAAGATACTTAGGGAATGAAAATTTATTTTGAAGAGAAAGCTCTTCCTCTTGGATCACATGGTTCAAAGCTTGGATAAGCTCTTTTTTTGCATCAGAAGAAATTACCACAGGAAGCTTGCTCTGCACATAAAATTCAGACCTCTTTTTACCAATCTGTGAAAAAAGAACTTCTTTACATTTCTCTCCGATTTTATTGAGAGGATTTTTTAGGGAATAGATAAGCCCATGGAAATCTAAGACGTCTTTTTCTTCCACTTTTGGAAATCGTAGAAAATATCGCCGTAAAAGGGAGATAAGGATAAAATAGCCTACGAAAAAACCAAAGGCAAATAAGAATCCATACCACAAAAGAGGCCTTCCCAGAAAAGGGATTGGAAAAGAAAATATCTCTTTTGATGGGTCGACAAAAAAATATCCTAAAAAAAGATTTACCATACATGTACAAAAGTAAAATTTTTACCGTTGGGAAGACCAAAGAAACATGGCTCCATGGTGCCCAATCAGAATATACCAAAAGATTACAACCTACAATAGAAATAAGCTGGATTTTGGCCAAAAACAATGAACAATTAGAGAGCTTTTTAGATAACGAGAAGAGCTTTATTAGCTTAGATCCTGAGGGCTTACTTCTTACCAGTGAAGAATTTTCTATTCTTATTCATAAAAAACTTGAAATGTGGGGCTCACGTATCAACTTTGTGATTGGGTCTGCGGAAGGGCTAACTCCTAAAATAAAGACTAGATCTACAAACCTTCTCAGCCTATCTCCTTTGACTTTTACCCATCAACTAACAAGGGTTATTCTTCTAGAGCAACTCTACAGAAGTTTTGAAATCAACAAAGGCTCTCCCTACCATAAGTAGGGCGAGCAAATCTTAATTTTCTAATGATTTTTGCTTCCGGAGCAAGAAAGCATATCTGAAGTACAGGACAGCTCCGTTAAGAAGAGCAGATCCCACTGCTACATCAATGAGTCCCATAAAATCACCAGGAACTTGCAAAAAACGAAGTCCCATGCCTAGCAACATCATTCCCAAGATCAAACCATAATAGGATGGCTTATATACTTTTGAAAGTGGTATTGGAGCTTCTAAAGAAAAAATTCTCTGCACAACTCTTTTTACTGTTTTATGCAAGACAATCCGGGTTTTTAAAAATCCGATGAATAAGGCAACTGTAATTAATGCTAAAGCTGCTTGTTCTTTGTCATTTACAAAGGAGACAAAGAAATCAAGGAGTATACTAGAAGTTGCAAAATGGGTTGTATAGACAATCCAGTTCAGTCCTTTTGTTAGTAAAAACAATCCAATCAAGAACCATATAAGGCCTGACATCACAACACAAGTAACCTGAGAAAATTTCATAAATATTCACCTCTTAATCAAAGAATTACAACTATATCACGAATTCCCTACAAAAGAAATAAAATTTATAACATTTGATTCCTCTATCGACAAAAAAACAGCTCCTCCCTAAAATCGCTTTTCCTGAAGGTTATAAAATTTTATATAGGAAATCTATGCGCTTTTCTTTGGGCTTTATCAGGTTTTTCTTCATCATCCTAAGTACTTTTTTCATTACTACTTTTATGGTCGCCTCTCCAAAAGGGTCTTTGTTATCTAATACAATCCTTGGGATTAGTGTGGGTATCTGTTTCAGTTTGGCTCTTATCTGGCTTGATACATTTTTTCGCAAGTGGAAACTACGCTCATTTTCTATTGTTCTATTAGGTTTGTTATTTGGATATCTCATGAGCCAGGCTCTGTTATTATCTTTTAACACTCTTATCGACATCACCTCGATCTCTATCCATGCCCCCTCATCTCTTATCGAGTTTCTTAAACTGGGAATCGTCCTTTTTAGCTTATACTTAGGTACAATCATGGTGCATAGCTCATCTAAAGAGCTTACTCTAAGCATCCCTTTCATTAGTTTTCAGAATAAAAGCGGGAAAAGCAAAACGGTTCTCCCCGACCTTTCCACACTTTGTGATTCTAGAATCATCGATTTAGCTTCTTCAGGCCTTCTGGATCAACAAATCATCGTGCCAAAATTTCTGACAGAAGAACTTTATGTGCAAATGGAATCATACGATGATCCTCAAAAGACCAAAGCAAGAAAGTGCTTAGAGACATTAAAAAAGCTAGAAGGAATTCCTTCTCTAGGAATGCAATACATCGATATAGATTTTCCAGATATCAAAGACGTAACAAATAAGCTACTTCGAGTTGCAAGAAAAACTGACAGTCATATCCTCACTCTTGACATCAATCGCATACAGATTCCAGTTCCCGACTCGGTTCGTATCATCAACTTAAACACTCTTTCTTCAGCACTCAAGCCTTCCATGCAAGCAGGTGAGGTCATAAAAATTAAAATCCAACGTTTTGGAAAAGAGCCAAAACAAGGAGTTGGTTACTTAGAAGATGGAACTATGGTTGTGGTAAATGGAGCCGGAAACTGTATTGGAGAGATCATTGATGCACAAGTTTTATCTGTAAAGCATACAAATTCAGGAAGGCTTGTTTTCTGCAATGCTTATGAAGAAGATGATCTTTGTCAAGAATATGAAAATGAGCTTCTCCATGAGCAATAAAAGCTCCATACTAGGTCTTGGAAATGACATCATTGAAATCTCTCGAATCCGAGATAGCGTTCATGAGTTCCATGCACGTTTTCTTTCTAAATTTTTTACAGAAAAAGAACAAAAATATTGTTCTACCTATGTAGATCCAATACCCCACTATGCAGGAAGATTTGCTGCCAAAGAAGCCATTTCTAAAGCTTTAGGAACGGGTTTCGGCGAAAAGCTTTCCCCTATTGATATAGAAATTCTCAATAACGTCGTAAGTGGCAAACCAGAAATCTTTTTTTCGGAAAAAGTGAAGAAGACTTTTAATAATCCGATTGTGAGCGTGTCGATTAGCCATTCTAAAGAGTTTGCAACAGCTGTAGCTATTTGGCATGATTAATCATAAGACAGAAAACGGTAGCTCATACTTAATAAGGTAAAAGTTCACATTTTCTGGAAAAGACTTAGCATAGACACGTCTTTTATATTCGAAAAGAAATGATCCCCAGATAGGCATGAGATATTTATAATAAACACCCACATCTACAGACTGATGATGAATGGAGCTATACCCTCGAAAGTGCTCAACATCCACTTCTCTTTTTCCACCAAATCCAAAATAGCTGTCGCCTAAAACAGCAAATCGATGCCGATTTTGTAAATTTGCCTCAACAGCGCCATAGCCTCTTAGCCAAGGAGATCCCCTATTAGCCATGCCAACTGCGCCGAAAGCATAAGTCCTAAAGTCCCAAAAAGCCCCTGAACTCCATTCCTTACCAATGGAGCCCGTCACTTCACTATCAAAATAATAATGATAAGGACTACTGACATCACGTAGGCTCCTTCCAGAAACCTCTCGAACCGTAACCCCTGCGCAAAGACTTACTGGATCTCCAATCACATCATCCAAAAACAAATAGCGAATTTGTGCGGCAACAGTACTATAGCTAAAAGACTGCCTTGGCGTATCAACGAACTCTACTTCGGCATCAAAATCCCAATTCATATAAGGAGACATTCCAAAACCAACTAAAATTCCTTTATCGTTTGACGCTGATTTAAGCTGTTCTTTAGCGTGATCAATATAGCGATATCTGTTGTATTCTAGAT
>DAIEPN010000219.1 GCA_027348355.1 Chlamydiota bacterium
ATGTAATTGTAACTAATTAAAATAGAGTGGGTTGATATGTGCGATTAAAGAGATAGGGAAAGTTTGTTGTCCTTAGAGATCTCTGCTAAAAGCGTTTGATGACTATACCCATGGACCTTGACCTTTTGGAGGGTACCAACTAAAGAGGCATCTCCAGGGATGACCACGTTTTTCCAGCATCTAGTACGTGCTTTTAGAACGTTATCTTCTTTATTGTACTTTTCTACGAGAACTTCAAGGGTTGAACCAAGGAGGGCTTGTCTTTGTTCCTCTACTTGAGTTTGGTGTAGTTGCAAGAGCCTTTGTAGCCGCTCTTGTTTTACCTCTTCTGGGATATCATCGCGCCAGCGCATAGCCGGTGTGCCCTTTCTTTGGCTATAGGCAAAAATAAAGGCTACAGAATAGTTGATCTCTTTAAATAGGTTATAGGTTTCCAAAAACTCTTCTTCGGTTTCTGTCGGGAAGCCTACAATAATATCCGTTCCTAAAGAGGCATTGGGGACTATTTTTTTAAGGAGGGCCACTTTTTCTAAATATTTTTCTACCGTATAAATTCGATGCATTTTTCTAAGGATGCGATCCGATCCGGCTTGAAGAGGAAAGTGGACAAATTCACAGACAGATGGAAGGTCTCGAATGGCGTACATGAGATCTTCCGTAATGTCGACTGGATGGCTTGTCATAAAGCGTATGCGTTCTAACCCCGGAATTTTATCCAGTTTATAAAGGAGGTCATGGAAATGGCAGTTCCACTCAGGCTTATCTTTTCCATAGCTATTGACGTTTTGTCCTAAGAGGGTGATCTCTTTATACCCTTTTTCTACCAGGAGCTTACATTCTTCTACAATGCTTTCTGGTGGTCTTGAAACTTCTTGGCCTCTTGTATAAGGTACCACGCAATAGGTACAAAACTTATCGCATCCGCGAATGATGGACACATAGGCTTTGACGGGATCGTCACGTTTCGCGACTAGGTAGTCCAAGTTCTCCTCAAATTGATCATCAGTGCGGATGGTTTGCTGCCCTGTTTGTAAAACCTCGTCCAGGACAGTATTCAGGTCTGTGATATTGTTTGTTCCAATTACAAAATTGACGTGAGGGAGCTTTCGAAAAAGAGAGTCTTTCTTGGCCATGGCCATACATCCTGTAACCCCAATGATCGATTTCTTTTTGCTATGACGACCGAGCTGTCCTAGTTTCCCCATGACTTTTCGCTCAGCAAGGTCCCTAATTGAGCAGGTGTTGAATATGAGTAGATCCGCATCACCTTCTTCATGTGTTCTTGTAAGGCCTCTTTTTTCGAGCTGTCCTACCATAATTTCCGAATCGAGTTCGTTCATTTGGCAGCCGTATGTTTTTATGAAGAAATTTTTTGGTTGATGCATAAAGCCAGATCTTTCGTAAGTAGATTTTGTAAAGGTGCTAAATATAGAGAAAAGGGAATTTTTTTTCTAATTTTTCTCAAAATAGCTTCTATTTTTATTGATAAAGCAGGGATCCCATAAGGATGGGAAGTTTGGTGTAATCTATCTGGAATGAAAAGTTTTTTTCATTTTTACTATTAAAAAATTGAATGTTCCTTTCTAGGCAGAGGAAGCGAAGTAAGTTTTTTTTTGAGGAATATTACGGTGTTTTGCTAGATAATGATTGGCAAAAAAAGAACATACAGGTTATGCTAGGCCATCGTAAAAAGATTTGATTTGAACAATATATCTTTAGGCTAGCAAATGAGCTCGAAACAATTAAATAAAACTCTTCTTTTGACTAAGGAAGAAGTTATCCCAATGCGCAAATGGTTTATTTTAGACGCTAAAGGCAAAACACTTGGGCGTTTTGCATCTGAAGTCGCAAAAATTTTACGCGGAAAACACAAAGTTTCCTTCACACCAAATGTGGACAGTGGGGATGGAGTGATCGTTATTAACGCGGATAAAATTTGCGTTACCGGAGCTAAAGAGGCGCAAAAAATCTATCGCTATCATACAGGTGCGATGAGTGGACTTAGAGAAATTCCTTATTGTGTAATGAAAGCAAGAAAGCCAGATTACATTATTACAAGAGCTGTAAAAGGGATGATGCCAAAAACACGTCTATCTGAAGCTCAAATGAAAAAATTACGAGTTTTTGCTGGAGAGAGCCATAAAATGGAATCTCAACAGCCAATCGTCGCAAACATTTAATGTCTCAACATTTAACCTCTGAGAATTTGAAATGATAAAACAAGAAAAAATTGGTACAGGAAGAAGAAAGACAGCAGTATCTTCTGTACGTATGCGTTCTGGAACAGGGAAAATTCAAGTTAACGGTCGTGAATTTGAAAACTACTTTCCTTCCGAACTACAGAGAAAAGTCATTCTCGCGCCTATCGAAAAATGCTCCGATGTACAGAAATATGATATGATCATTCGTGTACGTGGTGGCGGAATTGAAGCTCAGATGATTGCAACTCGTCTAGGTATTGCAAGAGCTCTTGTATTAGAACAGGAAACTCGTAAGCAGGATCTGAAAGCAGAAGGCTTCTTAACTCGAGACTCTCGTAAGAAAGAGCGTAAGAAGTACGGTCTAGCTGGTGCTCGTAAGCGCTTCCAATTCTCTAAACGTTAATCTTTATTTAACCCCTAGCCCTTTTCTTGACTTGGGGTTTTTTCTTTTAGCATCAATAAATTATAAGTTTGTCCGTAACTACTTTTT
>DAIEPN010000223.1 GCA_027348355.1 Chlamydiota bacterium
ATGCTCATTGCTCCTGCTCTTTCAATTTTCTATGCCGACGTTCTCTCCGTATCTCACGCCAATATTGCCGTAGCTAGATTTATTTTAATGGGAATTGGAGTAGTTTGCTCTTCTGTATTTTGGAGAAAAGGAATTGGAGGAATTTCATTGCCCAAGCTCATCTGCTGGGTACTTGTTGGATTTGGAATGTTTCCGCTTGTTCTTCTCTTTGCACAAACAAATGTAGTCTTTTTCTATTTAGCTTTTCTTCTTTATGGGGTGGCTCAAGCAGGAAGTCATCTTATCTGGAATCTTTCAGGAACGCTTTTTGCTCCGGAAGAGGACAGTTTTCAATTTTCTAATGTCAACATCTTAATGGTAGGACTTAGGGGTGCTGTGGGCCCCTTACTTGGAGGCGTTCTTTGTAGCCTTTTTGGCGCAACCACGGTCTTAGCTTTAGGAGTTGGTATTGCCTTCTATGGGGCATGGCACATGCTCGCTAAAAATCCAGCAAGGCTCCCTAAAAAAGCTGCTATAGAAACATAATCTCTTTCTGTTGGATCTCAAAGCAAGCCCCTTTGCCATCTCCTATTTTCGTGTTTTCGCAAAGATTTTATAAAATTATAACAAAGTTCCCCTCTTTATTTCGCTTAGAATAGAACTTGCTTGCACACAGTAAATAAAAAATTGAGAGCTCGCCTTTACAATTATTCTGCTCTATGACTACAATCCGAAAAAAAAAGGAGTGACTTTCTATGGCAGATCGTCCTGTTGAATGCAGCCATTGCAAAAAACCTCAGAAAGTCATCTATAAAGAAATCGTCGATGATACAACTGTTTGTTATGAAATGTGCGTGGACTGCCCGATTCTAGAGCAAAAACTCCATGGACAAACTATGCAAGAAGAAAAAAAAGCTGGAATTGCTACAGCCGAACCTGGTCTTTATTGTGATAAGTGCCATACAACTCTAAGTTCTATCAAAATGGGAAATTTCCTCGGTTGCAGCGAGTGCTATGTTGTTTTTGCAGATACAATTGCATCCGAGCTTAAATCCCTCGGAAAAATTGTAGTTCACAGGAAAAGCGCCCCTTTTGCAAAAAAGGGCATGCCAACCCATATCGGGAAATCTCCAGAGAAACCTGCTGACATCACACTCTCTTCAAGGCTCTCTTCACTAAACGAAGCGCTTAATGACGCCCTTAAAAAGGAAAATTATGAACAAGCTGCTTGGCTAAGAGACCAAATCAAAGCACTTACGGACAAATCTGATGAAAGCAAAAGCTGAAATCCCTGTTTTTCTAGTAAAACACACTCCTTGGACGGCTCAAGAAAATCCGATTTGGCTTGCATCTTCTTTTGTAATTGAGAGAAATTTCGAAAAATATTGCTTTCCGGCCAAAATGGATGAGAAGCAGCTTATCTCCCTTTTTGACTTAGAAAAAAAAACGCTCTCCTCTCTTCCCCATTTGCAAAATCTTACGATCTTGCAAGCAGAAGAATTAGACGCCCTAGATAAGGAGTTCCTTTTTGAACATTTTCTATGTCTGGAGAGTTTTCAAAATTTAGGTAAAGGACAAGGTTTTGCAATAGATGATTCTGGAAAAACCTTTTTTATTCTTAATAAAGACAATCATGTAGAAATGCACTACTGTGATTTTGAAGGGCTTTGGGAAAAAGGCTTTAGCCTTTTGTCTGACATCGAGTCTGAAATAGGAGAAAAAATACCTTTTTCTTATTCCCCAAATTTTGGCTATCTAACAGCAAATCCAGGAAATTGCGGCACCGGTTTAAGAGTATCGATTTACTTACATATTCCAGCTTTGATCCACATGAAGCAGCTCGAGTCCGCCATAAGCAATGAGAAAGAAGACGGAGTCCTTTTTACCAGCATGCTTGGGGACATCCAAAATCTGGCCGGAGATATTCTTGTACTTCAAAACCGCTATAGCCTCGGAACAGATGAAAAAAGTATTTTACGTGAACTTCATACAACTGCCATGAAATTTATTGGAGCCGAGAAACTTCTGCGTACACATAGCAAAGAAAAAAATCTTCCTGAAATGATGGATCTTGTCTCACGCGCATTCGGACTACTTACACACTCTTACCAATTAGAAATAAAAGAGTGTTTGGAGGCATTAAGTTTAATTAAGCTGGGAATTGATTTAGGTTGGATAAATGGCGTTACGCAAAAAACAATAGGAGGGCTTTTCTTCACATGTCGCAAAGCTCATCTTCTTTTTCATCTGAAAGAGAATAAAAAAGTCGATATAGCTCAAATTCCACATATACGCGCAACCTTTATCCACGAGAAGCTATCCAAAATGAAACTTCTCATTGAGTCATGAAAAAAAAACGAACTATCTCAGCAATTATTCTTATGGGCGGCAGCGGAGAGCGTTTTGGAAGCGACCTTCCAAAACAATTTCATCGTATTTGTGGGAAAAAAATTTATTTGCACACTCTAGATACTTTTGTAAATCTACAAGCTTTCCAGGAAATTATTCTTGTCTGTCACCCTAATTGGATAGAAAAAGTTAGTCAAGACATTGCCTCTTATCCAAAAAATTTAATCAAAATCATCCAAGGAGCCTCAACCCGTCAAGAATCATCCTATTTAGGAATCCTTGCTTGCAATCCCTCTACACAAGCTGTCACAATCCATGACGCGGTACGTCCCTTTGTAAGCGAAGAGATCATCAAAAACCATATTCAAGCCTTGGAAATTTATGAAGCATTAGACACATGCATCCCTTCTACCGATACGATCGTGCATTCAGTGAATGCAAATGAGATTACCTCCATTCCAGATCGCAAGGAATATTTCCGAGGACAAACCCCTCAGACTTTTCATTACAACCTAATTCTTCAGGCACATAAACATGCTCTTTCTCAAAACATCCATGGCGCCTCAGATGACTGTCAGCTCGTCTCAAACATAGGGAAAAAAGTACATATCATTCTCGGTGAAGAGCGTAACCAAAAGATTACAACTGAGCTCGACCTTTTTATCGCAGAGCAGATGTTACGCCTTTCTTCTACTTTAAAAGATAAGCATAAAGACTTTTCCTCACTACAAGGGAAGATGATTGCTGTTACTGGAGGGACGGGTGGAATTGGCAAAGCGATTGTTGACCTTCTGCATCTCCATGGAGCGAAAGCTCTCCCTATATCTACAAGCTCACTCTCCTACACTAGTGATCTTTCCAATCCAGAAAATGTGGAAAAAGTTTTTAGACAGATTTCCACAGATCATGGAGAGATCGATGCTCTCATCAATAGCGTTGGAATTCTAAAAGTTAGTGAATTTCAAGACCTCGATCCAAAAGATTTAGAAAGCATGATCTCTACCAATATCAAAGCCGTTTTATACAGCTGTAAATATGCCAAAATTAAACTAGGTGGACATATTGTGAATATTGCTTCCTCTTCTTATATAAAGGGAAGAAAAGGCCTTTCTGTGTATTCCTGTTCGAAGGCCGCCATTGTGAATTTTACACAAGCACTAGCAGAAGAACTTCCAGATGTTCATATCAATGCTATCGTTCCTCAGCGTACCGATACAAAAATGCGTAGAGACAACTTTCCAGGGGAGTCAACTGAAGATCTATTGAAGCCTAGCCAAGTTGCAGAAACTGTTTTGGAATTACTATGTAAAGAGAAGATTACTGGTCTTACCATTGAGGTAAGAAAGAATGGTGAGACATGATGGACTCGAACCATCGACCCCCTCATTAAAAGTGAGGTGCTCTACCGACTGAGCTAATGTCTCCCAAAGAAATGACCCCAAGGGGATTCGAACCCCTGTTATCAGAATGAAAATCTGGTGTCCTAGACCGACCTAGACGATGGGGCCATTTGTCATATAAAATGGTGAGGCAATTCTAGTTGACCCCGCTCTTTTTTTTCAAGAGATTAAACGGTGAGGATCTCTTTTTCTTTTGCAGCAAAGAGAGCATCGATCTCTTTGCAGAAGTCGTCAGTAAGTTCCTGGATCGATTTTTCCGTCTTTTTCATTACATCTTCTGGGATTTCGCCATCTGCTTTCTGCTTACGAATAAGATCATTATTCTTGCGGCGAACTTCTCGGATTGCAACTTTTGCGTCTTCAACTTTTTTCTTACCTTGCTTGACAATCTCTTTGCGCATAGCCTCGTCCATAGGAGGAACCATAATACGTACAACGTTTCCATCATGGATTGCTTGTAATCCAAGGTTAGCCTTTTCAACCCCTTTTGCAATCATTCCAGCAGTCTTCGGATCGAAAGGGGTAATGAGAATTTGTCTAGCTTCTGGAGTTGTGACCGTAGCAAGCTCTTTAATTTTCATAGAAGCGCCATACGCCTCGACTATAACCCCATCTAAAATTCCCGGATTGGCCCTATTGGTTCTCAAGCTTTTCATCTCTTGTTTAAAATGCTCAACAGTTGCTTGCATCTTAGCTTTAGTTTGATTGACAATACTCATATTTTATTCTCCTTCTACAAGTGATCCGCCGGTCTTTTGAAAAATCGCTTCGACGAGGGATCCTTTTTTTAGCAGATTAAAGACATAGATAGGGATTTTATTCTCACGGCAAAGAGCGACAGCTGTCGCATCCATTACATTGAGCTTCTGGGTCAAAGCATCTTCATAACTGAGTTTTGAATATTTTTTAGCCCCAGAGAATTTCATGGGATCTTTATCATATACACCATCTACTTTAGTGCCCTTCAGAAGAATATCAGCTCGAATTTCACTTGCTCGCAAGGCCGCTGCGGTATCGGTTGTGAAATAGGGATTCCCTGTGCCCCCAACAAAAATAACGATAACACCATTTTCCAAATATTCATTGGCCATAAGCCAAGAATAATTTTCCATGATTCCATTAAAGGGAAGAGCGCTCATGACTTTAACTTTGCAACCTAAGACAAGTAGGGTTTGTTGAAGAACTAAACCATTGATGCATGTTGCGAGCATGCCCACGTGATCTGCAGGCGTCTGCTCAAATCCAAATTTTTTTGCTTGAATTCCACGAAAGATATTTCCTCCACCCATTACGATTCCAAGCTGCACACCTTTTTCATGAACTTCTTTGATCGCGAGACCTAAGTCATGACAGGCTTCTTGCTGCAAGCCAAAATCTCCTAAACCCATCAGAGCTTCACCAGAGATTTTAAGCAAAACACGCTTAGAGGAAGTTTTTTCTTTCATGGAATTTTGCCTTTGGAATTATCCCCCTATCTGCCAACGGATGTAGCTTCGTATAGTAAGATTTTTTCCTGTTTTTTTGCCTTCTCTCTCTAAAAGTTGCGTAATAGAGATCGACGGCTCTTTTACATATTTTTGTCTTAGTAAACAAACTTGATCGTAGAAGGCATTGATTTTTCCTTCCACAATTTTATCAACAATATTCGCGGGTTTTCCAACAACTTGGCTTTTTGCGATCTCTTCTTCTCTAGCACGAATGTCCGATGGAACTTCTTCAGGCTTTAAGTAATCTGGCGATTCAGCTGCAACATGCATGCCGATTTCTTTTGCAAAATTCTCAAGGCCAGAAGCACCTTCAATAACAAGGGCTGTCACAATTTTTCCACCCATGTGCGAATAAATGCCAATTGATGTATCTTTGCTCTTTTCTAGAACAAGAACTCGGCTGACTTTAATATTCTCTCCTAAGCTTTGAACGATCAAAGCGCGGTACTGATCAATTGTGATAGAAGGATCTTTGCTATATTTTTGCTGTAAAAATTGCTCGAGATCTTTCGGCTTGCATGCAAGAGCATCGTTGCATACATCTTCCAAAAACGCTTTAAAGCGTTCGTTTTGTGTTACAAAGTCTGTCTCTGCATTTACTTCGGCAAACGAAGCTGCATTAGCGTTTTCCGCAAAGCCAATGAGCCCTTCGTTCGTCTCTCTTCCTTCTTTCTTTACAGCCGAAGCCATACCAGCTTTACGAAGGTTGTCAATCGCTACTTCAATGTCTCCGGAGGCTTGTTCTAGGGCTTCTTTACATTTGCCCATACCAACACCAGTTCTTTCACGGAGTTCTTTAATTAATTCAGCAGTAATTTTTGCACTCATTCTTACTCCTTGTCATCTGCAGAACGGTTTTCAGAAAGCTCTTCGACTTCCTCGCTTTCTTCTTCAGAAGCGACTTCTTTACCGCCTCCTGCAAAAAGATCGTTCTTCTTATCGATGATAGATTGAGTAATAGCTTGGAGAATGAGTTTAATGCTCTTTAAAGCATCGTCATTACATGCAATAACATAATCAATCGGGTCCGGATCACAATTCGTATCAACAAGCCCCATCACAGGAATTCCAAGTTTCTTCGCTTCTGCAACAGCAATATGCTCTTTGCTTGGATCCACTACAATGACAAGTCCCGGTGGTTTGCGCATCGCGCGAATTCCAGACAAGTTACGATCTAATTTGATTTGCTCTTTATTTAAAAGAGAGAGCTCTTTTTTTGTGAATCCCGCACCACCTGTTGCGATCTTCTTCTCAATACGCTCTAGAGTTTTGACGGATTGACGAATCGTGCTTAGATTGGTTAGCGTTCCACCAAGCCAGCGTTCACATATATAAAATTCACCAGCTTGCTCAGCGCATTCGCGTATAACGCTCTTGGCTTGCTTTTTTGTACCGACAAAAAGAATGGATTTGCGTTTTGCAACAATTGCAGCGACAGCTTGTACAGCATTTCGAATTTGCTGCATTGTTTTTGCTAAGTCAATGATATAAATACCATTGCGTTCTTCAAAGATAAAGCGTTTCATCTTTGGATTCCAGCGGTGTTTTTGGTGCCCGAAATGAGCTCCGCTTTCTAATAAATCTTTTATTGTGACTTCTTGTGTAGTTGCCAAGCCTTGTCCCTTTAAGTTTTGACGACGGCATCTCCTCCTAGGAGAAGATTTCGGTCTTGGTTAATATTTTTGTTTGATAAATCCGAGTTTTGATTGAAAAAGTGACTGCTTTCTCAAACGAAAGCGCCTGATCAGAATCGAACTGACACAAGTAGCTTGGAAGGCTACGGTTCTACCATTGAACTACAGGCGCTCAAAATTCAGTAAACTTTGTACTGTAAATACTCATTTTTCTTCAACAACTATTACAAATAAGCTTCAAATGCTATGCAAAGAGGTCTTGAGAGCTTCCATTTTCTCTCTAAAAGAGCATATAAAAAATTTTACCCAAAAATTTTATACCTTCCTACACTTTTGCTCTGGAAGATTTTTGATAAATAGGTAAAAATGCTTTTACAAATAGAAATACGCTTATTTACTTAACCGACCCCAATTTGGAGATGACTTTATGCAAATGAAACACCTAAAACAACTTATTTTTTGCATAAATCCCATAAAATTTAGTTTACTTCTTCTCCTAATCCTACTTCCATTTTCTGGACACTCCTATGAGGGCGAAAAGGAAGTAAAGAATATTTTTGCCCGAATCGATGCCATTTCTTCTCCCACATTAGAAGAATATGTTATGTTAGAAGACTTTTTACGAGATGGAGATAGGCCTTATCTTGATGTCTTTGGCAAATTAAAAGCTCCGCACCCACTATCCCCACCGATACCCCCAGAAAAAACCACAGCATGGCATAAAAATTGTAGAACTCTGAAATTAATCGGTTATAAAAATGAGCCTCCAATTTATGAAATACATCATTTAAACAGCGGGCCGCATGACAAAAACAGGTGCATAGTTCTTTATGTATCTTATAATGACAGTTATCCTCAATCTGTAAGAAAAGTTTTGGAGGGACTAAAGAAAGTTCAATTCTCTGGGCATGTGATACTCCGAATTGGAGGCTATCCTAACTTGCAGTTTGGGGGTCTAAAACTCTGCCATATTCCTTACGCATGGAAAGTAGCAGCGATTATGGAAGCGAAAAACCTAGGGTACAAGTCTATTGTTTGGCTCGATGCCCGTATGTATCCCATTTCTAAGATAGATACCATCTTTACAATAACAGAGCATTTGGGTTATTTTTTCTTTACAAGGAACGCCACCCTTGATGATCTCCTAAGAGAAAACCTTGTTGAAAGTGAAGTGTTAAAGGCTCTGCATGTCATAAACCCAAAAGCTGTCAAACATATTCTTGGCGATATAATCGGCATTAACACAGAAGATGCTGCAGCTTCGAGTTTTCTCATTGATTGGATGCATGAAACAGAAAAAGTAATTCCTACCCTCTCTCTTAAACCAGAAGATGTTTGCTTGTCTGCTTTATCCTACAAACACAACCTAACTAGAACAATTCAATATGATCCTATGGTAATCCCAGCAACACAGCGCAAACTAAGGAACCAGTTGATTCCTTTTACAGTTCATTTTATTAAGCAAAACATTCCCAACGAATGGGTTGAATAAAGTAAAAAATACACTTTGAGTAAAATGCTAAAAGAATTTGTTTAGAGGCAATGCTATGACTATACAATCTACTTCAAGCTCCACAGATTTTTTCAGATCTATGACTCGTGAAGATATAACGCAAAGCTTAAGGCGCCTTAGATCTGTCTTCCAAGGAAACTATGGCCATAATCCTATCATCGAAGACGGCAGATTCATTGGCAGAACGACAATGCAGGGAAACGTAGTTCATGTTACTTTCCGAGGAAGTGTAAATAGCGCCTTTGAAATTGCTTCCTGCATCAATATGAGAAAAATTATACTCGACGATGTAGGAATCGAAGGACAAGTCCATGCAGGAATTTACTCAGCCTTTACAAAAATTAAAAATACTATTGTAGATCATATAAATCACTTTTCACAAATTTCTCAAACAAAGCCCAAAGATTTGACCTATATCATAGAAGGATATAGCAGAGGATCTGGACTTGCAACCCTTGTAGCGGTTTATTTAGCACACAAATTCACACCTGATAGACTCGGGGTTTTGACCTTCAGTAGCATGAATATTTTAAGCGAGCAAGCAGCTCACGACTATACAAACAAAATCGGGAAAAACAATCATTTGAACTTTACTTGTTTAGAGGATCTCGTACCTAAGTTGATTACACCTGGTAGGCTGGGTTTTTCTCCAGTAGGAGAAGCTTTATTATTTTCTGCAAATGAGTCCCCCTCATTCGAAAAACGTGTTGCAATGCGGCAATACACGTATTTAGCTGACCAGATCATCATTGCAACTGTCGTCAAAACAGTTGTCTCCGCAAGTACTTGGGAAGCTCATATGCCACAAACTTACGAAGAAGGAGCGCCTAAAGTTTTTGAAAGATATATAGCCTCAAAATTATAAGACTCAATTTTTTCTCAGCATTAAGACCTATCGCCTATTTTCATCCTTTAAAGAAAAACTCGATACGACTACATTGTACATAGGATAGCATAGCATTTTCTGAAAATAAGCTCCTCAATATGCTCAATGATCATGAAATTTCTGTAAAAGCCAACCGTGTTTTAAATATTCTTTTTTTGGCGCTTGTCTTAATTTTTATTCGCGTATGGTATTTATCCGTATCTCAGCACGACCATTACCTGCAGCTATCTAGAAAGCCACAAATGCGCACTGTGATCGAACAAGTTGAAAGAGCAACCATTCGAGACCGATTCAATATTCCCTTAGCAATGAATAAGATCCAATACAACGCAGGAATACTGTACGGCCAGATCAAACAAATTCCGAGTGTTGCTTGGAAAAAAGATCCAAACGGAAAAAAAGTTAAAACACAGCCCAGGTCGGAACATATCACCCTGCTTTCAAAAAAACTAGGGGGCATACTAGACATGAATCCGGCTGTGATCGAAGACCTTATTCGCTGCAGAGCCAGTCTTTTTCCTCAAACTCCATTTGTGATCAAAGAAAATATCAACGAAAAGCAATATTATCTCTTACGAATGCTTGAAAAAGATTTCCTTGGGATTCATACGCAAAAATCCTCCAAAAGAGTGTATCCTCAAAAGAAACTTGGCTGCGATGTATTAGGCTACATGGGAGCAATCCATCAGAAACAGTATCAAAAAATTGCGACCGAGACAAAGGATCTACAAAATTATTTAGCCATGCGCGAAGCGGGGGAATTCCCTTTTCTCCCTATGGGGTTTTCTACACCTATGGAAGTGAAAGAAAGGCTCATTGAATTACAAGAAAAGGCGTATACGATTAATGACCTAGTTGGAAAAGCGGGTGTGGAATCTGTATTCGACGAAGAATTAAGAGGATTTTACGGAAAAAAACAATATGAAGTTGATGTAAAAGGCAACTTTCTTAGAGAACTCCCTGGATCTCGTAAAATGATTGCTGGGCAGCGTATCTTACTGAGCATTTCTTCTGAACTCCAAGAATATGCAGAACAGCTACTCTCACAGTATGATGCACCGCTAAAGAAAGGAGAAGAAAGCCGTTTCCCTTGGATCAAAGGAGGAGCCATCGTTGCCATGGTTCCTCAAACTGGAGAAATCGTAACTCTTGCTTCCTATCCAAGATTTGATCCCAATGATTTTTCGCCAAGCCAGGATTTCGAAAAAAAAAGACAAAAAGAACATAACATCTTGCAATGGATAGAAAGTGAATCCTATATTGCTGAAGTGTGGGATGGGAAAAGACCACTATCAAAAGAGTATTTCAACTACAGTAAAAAGACCTTTGAAGAAGCGTCAGAGTCCCTTTCCTGGGACTATTACCTACAAACAATTCTAGCTCCGAATACATCTATAAAAAAACTTGTTCAAAGCGTCTCAGACATCAACACAATCTTCTTTATCCTGCAAGAAATGCAAAATCTCCTCTCTCTTACTGAACAAGATAGCATGAGTGCTTTAGTAGATGCACTTTTTCCTAATGACCCTCAAAGCTCGAATAAGACCTCAGTGGAGCAAAAGCAAGAGATTATTCAGCATCTTGATAAAAATATCGAATATGTCCACGAAAGAAAAAAATACATCAACGGACTATTCTCCTATGTTGCTCATAACGATGATAAAATTCTTTTTCTCGATCTTTGTAAGCTTGTCATAGCTAAAGATCGGTTCTCCGTACCACTTCTAGAGAAAATCGGAAGAGAGTCTATTTCAGAGTACCGAAACGTCTGCAGGCTTATTCATCCTCTAGAACATGCTCTCCAACAAAAGGTGCAAGCAGTATTTCATGAAACTGATTTTAAAGCTTGGAGAGAAACTTCTTTTAAAGACTACTTAAAAGAAAAGAGAATGGAGGAGAAAAAAAACAAAAAATACCCAAAACCTTACCTTGATTATGCAGAAGCAATGGAAAGAAGCATGTTTAAAGAGTTTTGGCAAAAAAATCGATTAGACCTTCTCTTGCAACTTCTAGGAAAAGCAGATCTCTCTTCCGATGTAATGAAACCTCTACAAATCTATGACCATGCACTCTCTGTCCTTCATATCGAATTTTCCTCTTCATTACAAATCCTTAAAAAGCACCTGGCTTCTTTAGACCCCGTACTAACAAAACAATATTTAGCAACAATGCGCCCCTTTAAAGAACTTACTGATCCTCTTTACGGGAAATATAGAGCTCTACCAAAAAGGAACGCCATACAACAGGAAAAAGATTTAGCAGCCGCATTCTATCCAAAAAATGGATTAGGCTATGGAAAATCACAAGCATTTCGTCAATCTACCCCTTTGGGATCTGTTTTTAAAGTTGTCGTAGCCTACCAAGCTCTAATGGAAAAGTATCAAAAAATGAAAGAGATGAATGAGTCTATCACATTGACAAACTTAAACCCTCTTATCATCACCGATCAAATGCAAGGATCCTATCATAAAACGTCAGGTCGTCAGATCATGGGATACACAGAAAAAGGAGAACCTATTCCTCGCATGTATAAAGGAGGGATGCTACCCAGAGTTCAGCACTACGTTGGACGTATCGATTTAAAAGGAGCTCTTGAACAATCAAGTAACATCTACTTCTCTCTTCTAGCTAAAGATCATATAGAAAACCCTCAAAATCTGATTACAGCATCAAAATTGTTTGGATTTGGAGACAAAACTGGAATTGAGCTCCCTGGGGAAATTCGTGGCGTTCTTCCAGATGACCTTTCATACAATCAAACCGGATTATACGCTTTCGCAATCGGACAACACTCTCTTGTCGTAACTCCGCTTCAATCAGCTGTCATGATGACTTCTCTTGCGAATAAGGGTCAGGTACTGACACCTAAAATTGTACAAGTCATGGCAGGAAAAGAACCTCAGAGAGAAATAGATAGTCTCTTTGCTACTAAGAACTATCCGTTCCAAAATTCACTTTCTTTAGTCGGAATTGACTTTCCTTTATTTACAGAAGCCCTGCAAGGTCATCAAAAATCTTCGATCTTCTACACTACTCCCGATGTAAAACATTCCATATTCTTACCAGACGAAATTCGCTACATGCTTTTTGAAGGAATGGATCTTGTTGTTAATGGTCCTCGTGGAACAGCACGACCCGGTTCCTTTTCTAGAAGTAATACCCCTCAAGAATTCATTAATAATTACAA
>DAIEPN010000122.1 GCA_027348355.1 Chlamydiota bacterium
AAAAAATTCCATCCCGAATGGCAAAAAGCAGACCATGTCGCACAAAGAACTCTCATTATGGAAAGATGGGAGCATACGACAAAAAATTATTCTTTCTTTGTTATTCCGGGTAGAGAAGGTAGCTTGGAAAATGTAACCATCCTTCCTCTTTTTCATGGAAGCAACGAAGTAAGCATCCGCTCAATTTGTGACACCGGTTTTGCAATATTTGGTAAACAAGGGGAATTGTCCGGGAAAAAAAGCGCCTATAACACTGATCCAGGTTATTTTGGAAATGGCGTTTATTTTACTCCACACGCAGACTATGCCGTTGATACCTATGCTGACGGTCATGTTTTGCTAGCCCTAGTTTCTTCTCGAACACCTTGGCCTGTAGTAAATGAAGATATGGGAGAAAATAGATTATACCTTGCAGGAAAGGGCGGCTTACAAAGGCATGATACTCACTACATCCCAGTTATTGCCGTAACCCAAAAAGTATATCATCCTTGCGCTCCAGGGCAAATTCCACAATGTGATGAGATTGTAGTTTTTCAACCCATACAAGCCCTACCTCAGTTTTGGATCGAACTACAACCTTCTTTTCCTCGCGAAATGTCTTTTCTTCCTACGATTGTAGGAGAAATCGTAGATTATATCTTCCACTGTTTAGGAGATTCGAGCGCTCAAGTAGATCCCAACCTTCGTGCTGCATTACAAAAAAAAACAGAATTTTTCTTACTGATCGGAGATCAAAATTTCTTATCAAATAAAGATAAATTTTTCTTCCAAGATTTAGTTTCCTTTTTCCAAACCAAAACAGCAGTCAATCAAGTAGCTCACGATAGTCTCACTATTTACAAACGTCTGATCGAATCTTCCTCAGAAATGGGATTTACCCCTGAATCCACCCTTTCTGAGGAACTTATAGAAATTGAAAAAATCATCGACTCTCATAACCTAGAAGGAGCTTGGAATCGATTACTGTTTTTTATCTCTACCAACTTTCCAATAGAAGATGCTTCTTTGATTTCACAAATTTATACCGTCATTCATAAAACGTTAACTTTGGTACCTTTTGCAAGAAAGGCCGTTCTCTTTGAAAAAATTATCAATCCTCTTCGTTTCCTCAAAAACCACAGAGAACAACTGAAACTGGAAGTGGGTCTAGCCAAATGGGTACTCGGTCTCAAAACATCAATTCCACCAGTTGAATGGCCAAACCAGATCTATTTACCGGCTATGGATTGTTATGCCAAAGCCCTCGACATTGGAGAAAGCCTACCAAAACAGAACCTGTTTTCTATTTATGAAGCAGCTTCCCGTATTTTTATTACTTCGGTTTTCGAAAATTTTTTTATTTTAGAAATAAATCTAGATGAGGCTCTGCAAGAACAAAATCCACAAAAGATAGAAGATTTTCTTACGTTTCTTTCTATCTTACGCAATCACTTTTGTCATCTTCCAGGTGATCGAGAACGTTTAGTCCCACTTTATAAAAAAATCCTCGCTTTTTTTACTACTGTCTCCCCTGCTTCTTCATCTTCAACAATCTTACAAGATGGATTAGATCCTTCAAGAGGCTCTTTTCCTCTTCCCCCCGTCCTGGCTTATAGGCAAGCTTTGCAAAATTGGAGAAAAGGGTTTCAAAAGGATACTGCCCTTCCCGCTTTCATTACTCTTTTTCAAACTACCTTTCTGAAAATTTCTGAAAGCTTTTGTTTCGAAACCCCATCTTCCTATGAGTGGCTTTTTTCAGGAGATGTAGGAACAGGAAAAATCTTCCCTTATTCCCCTCTTATTTGGAGCTTTCGAACAACGCAAAACAGCGACTCTTTGGAAAGATGGAAATGGGCTTTTCAGCTACAATTAGCTTCTCTTGGAAATCTGCTTCCTCATAAAGAAAGCACCCTTACTTCCCCCACCTTGAAAATCTTAGGACAAAATCCACCTCCTCAAGAAAATCCTCCAAAAGAACTTTTGAAATATTATGTAGAGAAATACCGGCATCTGTTTAACGCTCCTAATTTTAACACCACAACACTTGATATAGAAAAGTTCTTACGCGAGCCATTGCAAAATCTACTACAGGGGCTAGCTCATCAAGAAGGGGCCCCTCTTTTGCCCACCTCTGCATTAGTAGAAAAATGCACAAACATGTTTTCGGAAGAGACCCGCGCAATTTTAGAAAAAACTCTAAAAGATCTTTATTCTCTGCGGTTACAACTACATCTTTCCAATGCCAAACAAGAAGACTCTATAGATCTAGAAAAGGTTTCTTCGTCACAAAAAACGGAGCTATTTCGCATATATTGGCTTGTTCTCAGACCTCTCTACCTTTTTTGCCAAAAGAAAGAATCAGGCCTTTTACCCACTCCGACTTTGAACTCTCTTGTTGAAATTGCCATCAAAGATATCTTGTGGATACAAAAAGAAGAACATATAGAAGAATTTTTCTCACTGATTGACTTAACTGTGAGTTATTTACTCGAGAAAAACGCCTCCTTGCAAGAACATAAAAAAATCTATGGAATCTTATCTTCTAAAACGATTTTGGATCCTTTACGAAAAAAATATCTAGAAGCTTTACAAAGATTCGATTCGGGAAAAGGTTTCCTAGAACCACTCAGTTTGATTCCGACTCGCACGGGCTGGCGTCAAAGCATACGGATTGAGCAAGAAAAATTACAAAGAGACATCGAAGCCATTACACAAATTACTCCGACCGGTGTAGAAATCAAAACTTCCTTCTTTACGGAAAGACGTTATCTGAAACCAGTAATCATCGAAAAGCTGATTGACCAAGGGAACATTGTAAGGCAGTACAATAGTTTTCATAAAGTTTGTCGCATAAAGACAGAAGAAATAGATCTGCATTGTAAACAAATGCCTTCTCATCCGATGCAAGAATATGCTGTATATGGCCTTTCTGCAAGGTTGAATGGAAAAGGGGTCCCAGCTTCTGACCTGGTACGTTTTGAAGTGACGATAGGCTCTCAGAAAAAAAGCTATCCTGTATTGATTTCTCAGACGGTAGAAGGAGAAGAAGAAAGCTTAGCGAAGGTACTAGAAAAAAATCCTAGATTTCAGCCGGATAAAAAATCACTGACTGCGATGCTTTTACTTACTCTTGTCACTAAATCAGGCGATGGGAGAGATTCTAATTACATTGTAAGCAAAGGAGAAATTTTCTCCATAGACAATGATGTGTCGTTTGTCGAACCAATTGTTGGAAAAACTGAGTTTTGGAAAACCATCCATTTTTGTTCGATTCTTTATTGTCTTCATTCACAATCTTTAGATGCCACAGTTTTACGAGAATGGACGACTTTTTCTATCGACCTTTTACTCGATAGTTGGATTCAAGATTTGATCATAAGAGAAAAAAGCTATGAGAATTTATTTCCTGAAGAAGAAAGAAGTCGCCTTTATAACCAAGATGAAAATCAAAAATTTACTCCTTTTCTTCTTTGGAAAGCAGGAACCGTAGCTACTTTATTTACGCAACTTCGCGCTCTTCAATATGCTTTTGAAAAAAATCTTCCCACCCAACCTCTCGACCTTCTCAAACTCGTGATCACCCTTCAAGGGGACTCCATGAAGAATAGCCCAATCGGAGAGCGCCTATATAACTACTATAGCCAAGCACAAAGGCAAGAAATCCACCCTTCAAAAAGGCTAAGCCTTGCTACTGAGCAAAAAAAAGAGCAATCCTTAACCAGCTCGCAAGCCTTAGAAGCCGGAATAGGAAAAGTTCCTACAAGTCAAGAAATTGAAAAAAGGCAAATGTATTCTTTGGAAAAAATTCAAGAAGAATATCGTTGTTTTTCTCTCTCTAGGCAAGAAAATGTGACTTTAACAACGCAGAAAAACCATGAAGTTCTACAAGTTTCTTTCCGATCTATTACAAAAGAAGGATCCCCCGACATAGAAAGACAGGAGCTCATTCTAAAAAGTTTACACATGCTTTTTTCGTTTAGGCAAAAAAATAAAGAAAAGCTCCCTGAAGTGATTTCTCTCACAGATTGTGCGGTCTTAAATAGTGAAATGCTTCTCCCTTTTTTACATGAGGGATTACAATACCTTGATCTTAGAGGATCTTCTATCGAATGGATTCCTCCTGAAATAGAACAGTGTGCTTTGAAAGAGCTCTATCTGAGTGGATGCTCTCGGCTTGTAGGGGTAGAAAAATCAGAATGGCCGTTTAATACTCCTTTAAAGCTCCCTCATTTAGACACACTTCATGCAGCAAATTGTGACGCGCTCTCTTCTCTTCAGATAGAATCAGAAAAACTGCAAATTCTAAAGATCAACAAAAATACAAATTTATCAAGAGTAGTAGCTTACATTAATATAGGCACAATTCTTGATATAGAAAATTCTCCTCAAATTACAATCAGAAAAATTGCCGAATCCTTTTTTCCAGAATTTATGAAAAAATTCTCGGAAGGTTTTCATGGAGAGCTCATGTATGCGATTTCTCTTTTCGTAAAAACTATGGATATAGAAACAAGAAAAAGAACAATCACTCCCAACTTGATAGAAATCTTTTCTCAAAAAACAGAAATAAAACCCCACGAGTCAAAAGAGTATAGTGAATTAATAGAAAAAGGTCTTCTCACCTCTTTTGATTTTTTAGTTGGTGAAAAGGGAAAGCTTGTTACTTTCCTCTTAAAACAAAGCAAACATGTTTCTCACGTTAGACTTAACGCTTTAGATGAAGATAAAATGAAGGTTTTAGGAGAAGTACTACCTCTCATACAAAATCTTTCTTACCTATCTTTGCCTAGAATAGACAACACTTTGGTACAAATATTGCCTCGATTACAAAATCTCTCAAAACTTACTTTAAGTATAAAAGATCATATAGGCCCGGAAGGTTTTGTCAAATCGCTTCTTCAATTGCCGAAATTGAAATATCTTTCTTTAGATTTGCAAGATTCTGATTCAAAGCTTATCGATTGTCTACCACAATTACCAATCCTGTCTCATCTTCGCTTAGGTCCACATAGTGTACGATCTGCGCAAAACGCACTACCTAAATTGCAAAATCTTTTTCATCTTGATCTAAAAATATCTTATTGGTACCTAGAAGACCAAAAAAATTTAATACAAAATTTACCTCTACTTCCTCGTCTCAATAAACTTAATCTAAATGGCTCTAATATGGATGTAAAGGATGGAAAAGCCATAGACATTTTCTCAAAAGTCTTACCTCAATTGACTAAACTTGTTTATTTAGATCTACGTAATACTAGTATGGGAGCCGAAGGAATAAAAATTTTAAGCAAAGGATTATCTCAATTACAAAGTCTTTCCCATCTTTATTTAAATAACATAGGAGCAGAAGGGGCAAAAGTTCTTGTAAAAACACTTCCTCAATTCCAAAAATTTTCTTATTTTTCTCTAAAACACTCCAAAAATCTAAAATTATACTATGAAACAACAGATAAGAACACAGAAACAAGAGAAGGCTATACTCTTGTTTTACAAGATTCTCCGAAGAAGGAGAAAATAATCCAGATTGAAAATAAAGGGATTATTACTTTGGAAGAAGATTTACTTCAATTACCAAACCTTCGATATCTTATACTTAAAAATACGATTGTCAGATATCAGGATGCTCAAGGACTTGCACAAGCATTACCTCGATTACAAAATCTCAAATAT
>DAIEPN010000244.1 GCA_027348355.1 Chlamydiota bacterium
ACACAGAAAAATTTCCTCAAGCATCACATTACTCAGATGATAGAAATTCAGAGGATGAGAGCAAAATTAATCGAAGAAAAAATCCTGTCTCTGCAGCAGTCCTCCGTGAACCTTCTTTGTACTGAGAAACAACTTATTCAAGATCGTTTAGCTGAGCTTAGAAAAAAGATGAGTACTTCCCTTCCTCAAAAATGGAAGATGGAGAACCAACTTCAACTAAAAAAAGACCTGTATAAGAGCATGATTGAAGGGATAGCACAGATGGAAGAGTCTAAACGAGTAGATCAAAATATCCTCCCTTCGGGCTGTAAGATCATAGATAAAGCCATTATTCCTAAAAAGATTCAACCTCCAGGTCTTTTTCTTTATCCAGTCTTGCTCTCTTTTTTAGTTATGCTTTCTAAATACATTTATGATTTTTTTAAAAGATCTTCTAAAGGAAGCCCGATTTCCTATGATCTTTTGAAACACTACGATTTTCATACATGCGGTCAGATTAGTTCGTATTCTGATGCTCCGCTTGGAGAAATGAAAGGAGAAGACTTAGAAACACTACGCAGAGTTGCGCATTTTGCCCAGCTCCAAAAAAACACCTCTCAAGGACTTTCTTTAGCGCTATTGGGAGACAGCCTTTCTAACTATTCTCATAATCTTGCCAAGATTCTTTCCTTGAGAGGCTCTAAAGTGCTTCTTATCGATAGTAGGTTTGAGGGACTTTCTTCAAAACAAAGCTCAGGAGGACTATTAGCCTATCTTAAAGCAGAGGTTGAAACTCCCATGGTCCATGCTGGAGCAGGGTATGATTTTATCTATTCCGGAGGCTATAGCAGAAACTTTGTCGACCTTCTTTCCAATAAAAAGTTTGAAAACTTTATTTTAGATAGGAAAAAAGACTATGATTTTGTTGTAATTCATAGCCAAGCCAATAGCTCTTCTTTGGAAGCTACAATTTATCAATCTATTTCGGATGTATGTGTTGTAGCCGCAGGCTTTGAAGATTCCCTAGAAGATTTGGAAAATTTTATCGAATGTAAAGAAAGCAAAAAAAGAGATTGTCTTACATTTATTTTAAGGGAAAGTTGAACTTCATGGGGAGAGTATCTAGAAAAAAAGTCTTAGTAACCGGTGGCGCCGGCTTTGTTGGCTCACATCTTTGTGAGAAATTGATAGGGCATGGTTATGAAGTCGTTTGTCTAGATAATTTCTTTACGGGAAGGAAAGAGAATATCGATTCTCTTCTCTCCCATAAGAGCTTTACCTTTGTTGAACATGATGTCTGCACTCCTTATTCATTTGACGTTGACGCTATTTATAATCTCGCTTGTCCAGCGTCTCCGATCCATTATCAGCATGATCCCATCTACACAATGAAGACTAGTTTTTTTGGTGCATTACATGCCTTGGAGCTTGCGAAGGAAAGAAATATTTCCGTGCTTCAAGCTTCCACAAGCGAGGTATATGGAGATCCCGCGGTTCATCCTCAAAAAGAAGATTATTGGGGTAATGTCAACCCAATAGGCATACGCTCGTGCTATGATGAAGGCAAG
>DAIEPN010000246.1 GCA_027348355.1 Chlamydiota bacterium
GAGAATGCATGTGTGGTCCAAAAATGACTGGAACCCCAAATTCAAATGGTTCTAAAATATTATGTCCACCGACTGCTTCTGTATAGCTCCCTGCAACGATTGCTATGCTGGAAAGTTCATAGCATTTACATAAAACTCCCATTGCATCAACTAAAACGATTCTTTTTCCTTCGGCATTCTTTTGAGAGAGTGTCCCAAAAGGAATGTTTTTTTGTGTTAAAAGTTCTGCGACTTTTGCAAAACGGTGCGGATGCCTTGGAACGAGTAAAATCTTGAGCTGTGGAATTTGTTTTTGGACTTTTGCAAGCTCCGATAGAATAAGCTCTTCTTCACCTTCGTGAGTTGAGCCTACAGTAATTACTAGATCTTCTTTTTGGATCCCAAGATCTTTTTGTAGTTTAATTTTTTCATTTTCCTGCAGATGTGGGATTTTTGCATCAAACTTCAAATTTCCGGTTACGTGAATCTTTTTCTGATCTATAGGTAGAGTGAGAAATCTTGATAGATATTCTTCACTTTGTAAACAAAGAACATCAAAATAGCTAAAGAGTTTTTTGGTAAAAAATAAAACTTTTGCAAACCTTTTGACGGATTTTTCAGAAATTTTCCCATTAACTAGTACAACTCTTCCCCCATCTTCTTTTACAGCTCGAATTAAATTATACCAAAATTCACTTTCTGTGATGATAAGAAGTTCTGGATGAACTTTTTTTACAATACGATTGATGATATAGCTAAAATCAAGAGGTAAATAGAAAAAACCGTCTGCTTCCTTGATGATTTTTTTAGCCTCTGCCTGCCCTGTTTCTGTGATGGAAGAGATTACAATCTTTTTCTCTGGATGATTTTTTTTTATTTGAGTTGCCATCGCTTTGGCAACCTTCATCTCTCCCATAGAACATGCGTGCAGCCAAATTACCTTTTCCCCAGGAAATTGAGGAATATCTCCAAAGCCGAACCTTGCTGCTAAGCTACTACGGTATTTCTTACGGAATAGATAGTCCCAAAGCAAGAATGAAGAAGCGAGGAGACCTACAAATAAAAGAAGAAGATCGTAGATGAATACAAACATACTTATGTCTCAACTACAATATTAAGTAACTTGTTAGGCACAAAGATCACTTTGGAAATTTTTCCGGCCAGGTATTTGGCAATCTGCTCTTCTGCTTTCGCACATTCCATAATCTCTTTTTCCGTTTTATCTTTAGGAAGAAGGAACCTTCCTCGTAGTTTTCCATTGATTTGAACGACATATGTCACTTGCTCTTGTTTCAAATAAGCTGGGTCATATTTGGGGAAAGGATGATAGGTGAGAACGGAAGCTTCTCCCAAATGCTCCCAGGCCTCTTCGCAAATATGCGGTGCAAAAGGATAGAGAAGCTGAATGAAGGTTGTAATACACTTCCTTGGATAGAAAGGAAGTGGAGTAAACTCATTCATAAACTCCATCATCTTGGCAATGGCCGTATTAAACTGAAGCGCTTCAATATCTTGTTCTACTTGGCACACAAGTTTGTTGATCAAAATAAGAGCTTCTTCAGAATTTTGATCGGATATTTTTTCCGAGAACACCATGTCATAGACGCGGTTTAAAAACCGTTTACATCCGATGACAGAGTCAGTATTCCAGAATTTTTCCTTATCAAAAGGTCCCATAAACATTTCATAGAGACGAAGAGCATCAGCGCCGAA
>DAIEPN010000263.1 GCA_027348355.1 Chlamydiota bacterium
CTACGTTAATATGGAAGATGCTGATAATAGAGCACTTGCAACTCTAGATCCTAAAAGCTTCTTAGATGCTTATCCAAACGGCGCCATTTTAGATGAGGTCCAAAGAACCCCTCACCTTCTTTCCTACATTCAAGTCTACGTTGATGAAGTAGATGAAAAAGGAATTTTTATACTTACCGGAAACCATCAAGCAAACCTACATTCGGCTGTTTCGCAATCTTTAGCGGGAAGAACTTCCCTTTTAAGGCTGCTTCCCTTAAGTATTGCAAGAAATACGCAACGCAAATATCCGAGATTCAATCGAAGAAATTATTCTTAAAGGCGGGTATCCTAGACTTTATAAAGAAAACTTACCTATATCGAACGCCTACAGCAGCTATTTTCAAACCTATGTCGAACGAGATGTAAGGCAAATTCTGCAAATAAAAGATGTAATTCAGTTTGAGCGCTTTATTAAGTTAACTGCAAGTCGAATAGGGCAATTAGTTAACTACGCAAGTTTAGCTTCTGATGTGGGAGTATCAGCAGTTACAATTAAAGAATGGATTGCAGTTTTAGAGGCCACTTACATTCTCGTTCGCCTAGAACCTTATTTTGAAAACTTTGGTAAAAGACTTATCAAATGTCCAAAACTCTATTTCGCTGATACAGGACTTGCTTGTCATCTCCTTGGCATTGAGACAGTACAACAATTAACAAAAGATCCTCTTTACGGCAACCTATTCGAAAATTGGGTTATTGTAGAACTGATGAAAGCTCGTTATAACCAGGCAATGGATCCTAGATTTTCTTTTTATCGAGATGTTTCAGGTCGAGAAGTCGATCTATTATTTCAGAAAGGAAGCCGATTGATCCCGATCGAAATAAAAAGCGGTAAAACATTTTCTTCTCATTTCTTAGACGGATTGCAATATTTTCATCAACAAGCTCCTCAAAAAGCTGAAGGTGGAGCCTTAATCTATGCGGGACAAAAGACGCAAAAAATGGGAAATTTTCAATTGATTAACGCAGAAAATTGTTCACTCCTACTATCAAAAGATCAGTAATTGGTTTGGTCCCAAACGCTAGTGTACAAGCAATCTTTTTTTAAACTTTGTGATATAAGTTAATTTTTTTTTCGAGACTATTTTTTACTATTCAAATTTTCGATTCCCAAAAATTCTTTTACATTCTTCTAAAATCTTATCTCCTGGTATACTTTTCATTTTTTCTCTATGAAATTTGTCTATAAGCCTTATCAGAACTTTGACACGATTGCCGCGATTGCCACCCCTCCAGGTGAAGGAGGAGTAGCGATCATACGTATTTCCGGAGCCGATGCAATCGAGATCTCAGAAAAGGTTTTTTCTGGGCCTGTTAGAAAATATGCATCTCATACCGCTCATCTTGGAAAAGTTTTAGACCATCACAAAAAAACTGTTGATGAAGTTTTGCTTCTTCCCATGAAAGCTCCTAGGTCTTATACAGGAGAAGATATTGTGGAGATTCACTGTCATGGAGGAAGTCTTCTTGCAAAGCTCGTTTTGCAAACTGTGATTAAGGCAGGGGCAAGATCTGCACTTCCTGGAGAATTCTCTTTTCGAGCCTTTCAAAATGGAAAACTAGACCTTGCCCAAGCAGAGGCTGTTCAAGAGGTTATTGCCTCTCGTAATGAGCTCGCACTCAAAGCCGCAGAAAAACAACTAGAAGGCGCTTTATCTAAACATATTCAGTCCTTTCAAAAAGAGCTTACCGATATCGCTGCCATTTTAGAAGCCTGGGTAGATTTTCCTGAAGAAGGACTTGAATTTGCAAGTATTGAAGAAGTAGTTCAAATACTAGAAACCATTCTTTGTAAAATGCAAAAAATGGAACAAACTTTTGAAGAAGGTGAAATCTTGCGTGAAGGAGTCTCCCTTTGTCTTGTAGGATCTCCGAATGTTGGAAAATCTTCCCTGCTCAATGCACTTCTTGGGAAAAATAGAGCGATTGTCACCGATATTCCAGGTACTACACGAGATCTACTCGAAGAAAATATGATCTTTGGAAATTTACATTTTCGCATCACGGACACAGCCGGCATTCGAGAAACGGAGGAAATTGTCGAGCAAGAAGGGATTAAGCGAAGCAAAATTGCTATGCAAGATGCAGATATCATCTTACTTGTCATGGATGCAGAAAGGGGGGCTTCGGAGGAAGATAAAGCTCTTCTTTCTCATTGCAATCTTTCCAAAACGATTCTCATCTGGAATAAGATCGACCTTCCAAAGACTAAGATCACCGATTTTTCTGCCCCTTACTGCGTATCTCTTTCTGCAAAACATCTGATTGGACTTGATGAGCTCCGTAGCAACATAGAGAAAATCTTATGGGAAAGAGGACCTCCTTCACAAGAAGAAGTGGTCCTTACAAATACAAGGCACAGAGAAGCTCTTTTGAATGCTATAGAGTCTTGCGATGCGCTCATTCAAGGAATTAAAACCGGCATTTCTCCTGAATTCCTTTCTTCTGACATGAGAAATACTTTAAAAGAACTGGGAACCATTATTGGAACTGATATTACAGAAGATATCCTTTCCGCCATCTTCTCAAAATTTTGCGTTGGAAAATAGAATGAATAGAAAGGAAAGAGCTTCTTTTGTTCAAAAAACATTGAAAGAATATTTTCCTGAGCCCAAAGTCCCCCTCCTTCACAAAGACCCATATACACTCCTTATTGCAGTCCTCCTCTCCGCTAGATGTACAGATGCGAGGGTCAATCAAATCACACCGAAACTCTTTGCGAAAGCCTCTTCCCCCGGAGAAATGATAAAGCTTGAAATAGAGGAGATTTACAAAATCATTAAGCCTTGTGGTCTCGGTCCTATGAAAGCAAAGGCCATATGGACACTTTCCAAGCAACTCTTAGAAAATCATCATGGAAAAGTTCCGAAGAACTTTACAG
>DAIEPN010000265.1 GCA_027348355.1 Chlamydiota bacterium
TTTTGAGTGGGGTCTAAAACAAATTGTCTATTACAAGTCAAGCAACGGTAATTTTGTTTACCATTGTGAATATGACCATTTTTTTTGACTAAAGTTGCGAAGCAAGAAGGGCATTTACATTCCATAGAGACTCCATTGTACTTGAAGCCATCTATTATGCAGATAGGTAAAAATTTTTTAAATACTCTCCATCAGCATTACCTGTTTAGGACTACCAATTTCATCATAATAATTTCAATTTTATTAAGTCGTTTAAGATATCATGGCATGATAATGATATGAAGGATTTAACTTTAAATTATATTGCGCAAACTTCTTTTGTTACAACAGGGTATCAAGCTCTGTTCGATTGGAAGCGCGAGATTTGGCAACCTTTGCAGTCACAAGGAAAGCCGCTAACTCCACAAATACAAGGAATGCAATTCAGCTTTTATCCTGGGCAATACCCATATTCTAGTCAGTTAGAAATGACAACTTACAATGCGAGTTCGGTGCAAATGAGAGCTATGGGCCCAATGGGGGGCCACCAGTGCTCAGTAGAGATGTGTCTTTGATTGGTAAGACGATCTTTTGTGTATTCGGATACGCGGCGCTTACAGTAGTTGGTGTTGTTGAAACAGTTGTAAGAGCTTTTTTTACTTTAGTAACATTAGCAGTTTTAGTAGGCTATAGAGATAAACTAGTTGGTGAGATTTTTGATAAATCTGTTGCCAGTTTGATAAACTCGATCGGCGCAACATTTTACTGCTTTATAGCGATTGTTCCTTACGGTGGATCCCCTGATCAAATGATTGGAAGAATGGTTACAGAACCTCTTTTTAATCTATACGTTAGACCTATGGTTCCATGGATACCTGTTTAATAGGGTAGCGTTAGCTTTCGTATTTTTTTATTAATTTACATAATTGAGTTCTTATGAGCCCTCTATTTGGTAGAGATTTGATTTCTCCTTGCTTTGCTAACGTAGATGCTGCAAGGCAGAGTTATGGTAACTATTCAGAAGAAGAACGCAAGTCTATTTACTTTGAAGAATCGGGAAAAGCCTATGACTTAAGAGATCTTTCTGTTTTTGATAGAGTTTTTCATTGGATCATGGACTGGATGTATCCGGATGAAAAGATCCGGAAAATTTGTATGGTCTTCCAAAGATGCAAGCATGAGTATTTGGAAATATTCCATGGGCTTACGATTTCGAAGCCCGCTAATCAGAAACAAACTTTAGTTGAGAATTTGAAAGTTCGTCAGTGCCACTTAGCATTTTTAGAGTTTATTATAGCTGCGAATTGGAATCAGTACCATTTATATAACATTACTCATCCCGAAGTTAGTATAGATCATAACTATTACAAATGGTTTATAAAAGATCAGGATCTTGCATCTCTAGTTGTTGAACCTCAAGATCAAGTAGCAGCATCTGGGGATGAAATTATGCTGAAAAGCTATGCTAAAAAGTTCCAAGATGCTTTTGAAACGTTCCTACAAGCTGTGTATATCTTTGTCATGACGACCGATAAAAAAGTAAAGTCTGAAGAAGCTAAGACTTTGGGCACTTTACAACCAATACTTCTGGAGCTATTTAACTCTATTGTAAGATACAAGACATCACCTCTTTTCAAAGACTATTTAAATCAGAATCCTACTTTGTTTCAAAATCTGAAGTTTTATAAAAAATATTTAACATCATTCAAATTTCAAGTGCTCAATGCAATATGTATAAATAAATCTGAGAAACTGGAAACTAAGCAAAATATGCTTACTTTGAAAGCGGCATATTTAGACTTAAGCAAAAAACACCAAAGTGTTTTAGCGGAGCAAAGTTCTTTAGCTCAGGCCCCATCAAGTTTAGCAAAAGTTGTGCAATCTGTTTCTACCCAAACCGAAGAAATTTCTATAGTCCGTTCTCCCAAGCTTCCTGTTACTCTTGCCGTTCTGTATAAGAGAAGAGAGCAACTAGAAGATCTTCTTGATCAAGTCAAGGACAAGATAGCCGAGCTAAAGGGATCTCAGAAGAAAGAATCTACCGTATCAAAAAAGACTTATGATGGACTTGTAGACAGACTAGTACAACTCCAGGAAGAATTGGGACGATTGAAAATGAAATTCACCAAATTAGAAAGTGGTTATAGTGGTCTTCTTTTAGAAAATCAAAATCGGCAAGTTCGAATTTCAAGCCAAAATCATGAACTCGTCAGATTGAGATCGGAGTTGGAGCAAAGAAATCAGGAGATTAGAGACTTATATTCCACTTTAGCTAAATTGCAAACAACTTTGGAAACTTTGCTTGTAGCAGCAGTAAAAGAGGGAACCCTTTTAGAAATTATTGCGGGATCGCAAGGAAATTCGACTCAAGAGATAGCTTAATGTGGGCAAAGGCGATAGGTGTTCTATCGCCTTGAATTATCCTATTTATTTCTTTTTCTATCCGCTTCTGTCAGATATCTCTTGCGGAGACGGATATTTCTTGGTGTGATCTCAACAAGTTCATCGTCTTGAATGAAATCGATTGCTTGTTCAAGAGTAAATCTTCTTGGAGGAACGAGTATGATGTTTTCGTCACTTCCTGAAGCTCTAACGTTAGTCAACTGCTTTCCTTTCGTTACGTTGACAATTAGGTCGTTGTCACGATTATGTTCTCCAACGATCATTCCTTCATATACTTCATCTCCACCGTCAATAAACAGAGTGCCCCTTTCTTGAATCCCGAAGATAGAATAAGGCGTGGCTTTTCCTAGATTGATGGAGATAAGAGCTCCTTTCTTTCTACCAGGAATTGCACCCTTCCATGGAGCGTAGGAATCAAAGAGAGAGGTTAAAATTCCAAGCCCTCTAGTTACAGTCATGAATTCGTTACGATAGCCCATGAGACCTCGAGTTGGAATCAAAAATTGAATGCTGGAAATTCCGTGTTCGTTTGTTTCCAAAGAGCGCATTTCACCTTTACGTCTTGAAAGTTCTTCGATAACAGCTCCAGAAAATTCTTGCGGAACTTCGATGTGGGCTACTTCAATAGGTTCATAATCTTGTCCGTCGACCTTTTTCAAAATAACCTTAGGTTTAGAGATGGCAAATTCTAAATTCTCTCGGCGCATTGCTTCAAGAAGAACGGAAAGATGAAGTTCTCCTCGTCCGCAAACTCGGATTGCATCGTCCTTACCAGGAATTTCTTCGATTTTTAATGAAATGTTCGCTCGTCTTTCGTGATGAAGACGCTCTCTGATTTTATTCATAGTAACATGCTTTCCATCTTTTCCTACAAATGGACTATTGTTTACCATCAGCTCGATCGAAAGTGTCGGTTCAGCAAGAGTAATGGGAGGGAGCTGCACAATTTTTTCTGGGACGCATAATGTATCTCCAATCATGATCTCTGGGACTCCAGCGATATTCACGATATCACCGACTCCGGCCTCAGGCATTTCTACCTTCTTAAGACCGAAATAACCTTCGATACGAACAACTTTGTGCTCAGTTGGGTGTCCATTTTTATCAACTTTTACAATCGTTTGGCCTTTCTTGACTTGTCCTTCTAAAATCCTTCCACAAGCTTGTCTTCCAATGAAATCATCGTAGGTAAGAGTCGTAGCCTGCATAAGAAACGGAAGATCTAAATCTCCAGGAGGAGGGGGCACTTTCTCGATGATAAGTTCGAAGAGAGGTCTCATATTGACTCTAGGATCTGTTACGGACATCGCTGCAAAGCCGCCAAGTCCTGAAGCGTAGCAAATCGGAAAATCTAGTTGAGCATCATTCGCTCCTAATTCTACAAAGAGGTCGAATGTGAGGTTTAACGCTCTGTCTGGGTCGGCATGAGGACGATCGATTTTGTTTAGAACCACAATTGGCTGTAGGCCTAGTTTGAGAGCTTGAGATAGAACGAATCTTGTTTGCGGCATAGGTCCTTCTTGGGCATCAACAAGAAGGAGGACGCAGTTGACCATGCCTAGCACGCGCTCAACTTCACCCGAAAAGTCGGAGTGTCCAGGGGTGTCGATGATGTTGATCTTATAATCTTCAAAAAAGATACTGGTGTGTTTTGCAAAAATAGTAATCCCACGCTCTTTTTCTTGATCATAGCTATCCATCATTCTCTCTTGGACAACTTCATTGTCACGGAAGATGTTCGATTGTTTTAAAAGACTGTCTAATAAGGTGGTTTTACCATGGTCGATGTGAGCGATGATGGCAATATTACGTATTTTTTTTGGTGAAAACATGATATTTAATATTGTTAAAATTTTGTTTGGAAACTAATTTTAAAATACTCAGGATTAAAAATCTATAGATAGTTTTACCTAGGAAAAAGAATTTGCTTTTATTTAGGGGGAATAGGTATTCTGACATTGCGACTGGAGCATAGGATGTGCTATGGATATTCATGAAGAGGACAAGATAAACGAAGAGCATGCAAGTGCCGGGAATCTGATGGAATCCAGAACAAGCCATCTCGATGACCTTCTTAGTGAGAAGCTTGAAAAGGCTTTCGAGCAACAAACCTCCCATTTTATTTTGCATGATATAGCCAAAATTGCCTCGGAATACTCTCCGATTGACCTAGCTTACGTGGCCTCAAGGCTTCCTTCCAACGACCGTTTTGTTCTATATGATAATCTTTCCGATCTCGAAGCAAAAACTCAATTTATTATTAATACTGATAGCAATACAAGAGCTGCTGTTCTTTGGCACATTAGTGATGTGGAAATCAAACAATTACTTGAAAATATGCCAACTGATGAAGCGGTATCGGTTCTTGAGGGGATGTCCGAAAGAAGATATCGACGGATTGTTGATATGCTAGAGCCTGTAAAAGCTGGTAAAATTAAAGAAATTAAGAAGCACCAGCTCAATACGGCTGGTCGCTTAATGACAAGTGAATTTTTTTCTTTTACTATGGATATGATGATTGGTCAGGTTGCTGAGTATATCCGCAATAATCCTGGAATTGATCTAACAAGACGTATTTTTGTAGTAAGTTCTATAGGAGAGCTATTAGGATATGTCCCGGCGCGCAATTTAATCATCAATCCTCATACCTTCACTTTAAAACAAGTTATGCGCCCTATATTACACAAGGTGAATGTAGATTCAACTAGAGAAGAGGTAGTAGACCTTGTAGAACGTTATAAAATCTCAGCACTTCCTGTAGTGGATGAAAATGATGTGATTATCGGTGTAATTACATATGAAGATGTGGTTGAAGCAATTGAAGATATTGCCGATGAAACTATTGGACGCATTGCCGGTACTGGTGAGAAAGTCAGCGAACATGATCCTATGCTTAAACGGTTTTTTGCAAGATCTCCTTGGTTGATCGTAACTCTCGTGGCAGGTCTCTTAAATATGTGGGTTATGTCTTTTTTTCAAACATACGCAGGCTTTGCTTTTACTTTTGTTTTGTTCTTTGTCCCTTTAATTACCGGACTTTCTGGGAATATTGGGATTCAGTGCAGTACGGTATTGGTTCGCAGCATGGCAATTGGAGTCCTCTCTGCGGGGAGCAGGGGAGAGGCAATTTTCAAAGAAATTACAATCGGGCTTTCCATTGGTTTGTTATTTGGAACGATTAGTGGTCTTATCGTGTATACTGTTGATTTCATTGGAATTACAGGAATTTCCGTAAACCCTCTTGTGCTCGGTTCGATTGTGGGGATAGGGCTTTGGGGGGCTTGTGTTGCAGGGACGTTACTCGGAGTTTTTTCTCCTCTTTTCTTTGCAAGGATAGGTGTTGACCCTGCGATTGCATCAGGGCCAATTATCACCGCGTTTAATGATTTTTTGTCTATGTCGATTTATTTTTTAATCGCTTTAGGACTTGGAACTCTTTTGCTATAAATTTTATTGCTATTTTGCAGGTTTTTGCACTATAGTCCTGAAACAGAAAAGAAAGGGCTTTTGATGGAGCGGACACCAAAAAATTATGATGGAACCCAAACTACCAATAAGCATATAAAACAGCTTTTGCCCGGTGTACTAGAAAAACTGGGAAAAAATTATAAAGATCAGGGAAGTCTTGTAATAGCAGCATGGACGGAGGTGATCGGAGATAATCTAGCTCCCATGACGAGGGCGATTTCTTTCGAAAATGGAACCTTGACAGTACAGGTGAAAAATTCTACGCTCCATAGTTTGCTTTCAGGACAAGAAAAAGAAAGGTTACTTTCTTTATTAAAGGAGAAGTTCCCCTTTACAAACATTCAAAAGATTGTTTTTCGAAGAATCTAAAGACAGAGGAAAGCACAGCAAGGTATGACTACAATGACAAAAGAACAAGAATACGATGCGAGTTCGATTACAGTTCTCGAAGGTTTGCAAGCTGTTCGAGAACGTCCTGGGATGTATATAGGTGACACCAACACGGGTGGGTTGCATCATCTCGTTTATGAGGTCGTTGATAACTGTATCGATGAAGCCATGGCAGGGTTTTGTACAGAAATCACTGTGATCCTACATAAGGATCATTCTGTTTCTGTCGAAGATAACGGACGCGGCATTCCAATTGGACGTCATGAAAAAGAATCACTGAAACAGGGAAGGGAAGTCACAGCTCTTGAAGTTGTTATGACAATTCTACACGCAGGAGGAAAGTTTGATAAAAACACCTATAAAGTTTCTGGTGGTCTACACGGAGTAGGGGTTTCTTGCGTAAACGCTCTTTCTAAAAAATTACAAGTTGAAGTATTTCAAAATGGGAAAATGTATGAGATGGGCTTTGCCAAAGGTAAACCAGTTCATCCTCTCAAAGCGATTGGAGAATCCTCAAAAAGAGGAACGAAAGTCTCTTTTTGGCCTGACGATTCTATTTTCTCTGTTACTGTCTATGATTATGATGTATTACTTAAAAGATTAAGAGAGCTTGCTTTCTTAAATAGAGGTATTACGATCCATTTCCGTGACGAAAGAAATGATGAGCATGATCCGGTGAGCTTTTGCTATGAAGGAGGAATTGCATCTTTTGTTTCTTATCTCAATGAAAACAAAACGCCGCTTTTCCCCAAACCAATTTATGTATTAGGAAGAAAAGAGGGAACAGACGGCACGATCGAGTTTGAAGTAGCAATGCAGTGGAATGACACCTACACAGAAAACTTATACTCGTATGTGAATAATATCCCTACAAGACAAGGCGGGAGTCATGTTACTGGATTCTCTACTGCTTTGACCCGCGTACTCAATCAATATATTAAAAATCATCAGATCCTTAAAAGCGATAAGATCTCTGTATCGGGCGAAGATATGAGAGAGGGGCTTACGGCGGTGGTTTCCGTAAAAGTTCCGAATCCTCAATTTGAAGGACAAACTAAGCAAAGGCTTGGGAACAGTGATGTTGCATCTATAGTACAACAGATCACTGGAGAGGAACTCACTACTTTCTTAGACGAAAATCCACCTATTGCAAGAGCTATTGTTGAAAAGGCAATCATTGCAGCACAAGCTAGGGAAGCTGCTCGCAAAGCAAGAGAACTTACACTTAGAAAGACAGCTCTTGATAGCGCAAGGCTCCCTGGAAAGTTGACAGACTGTCAAGAAAAAGATCCTGCTTTATGTGAGATCTATATTGTTGAGGGAGATTCTGCGGGAGGCTCTGCAAAACAAGGAAGAGACAGACGTTTCCAAGCCATTCTTCCAATTCGAGGTAAGATTTTGAATGTAGAGAAAGCAAGACTCGAAAAAGTTCTGCAAAATACGGAAGTAGGTGCAATGGTAGCTGCATTTGGCTGCGGTATAGGGGTAGATAATTTCAATCTAGACAAACTTAGATATCATAAAATCATCATTATGACGGATGCGGACGTGGATGGATCTCATATCCGTACACTTCTTTTGACATTCCTATATAGACATATGCCAGCACTTGTTGAAAACAACTTCGTGTATATTGCTAGACCTCCTCTTTATAGGGTTACGCGTAAGAAGATAAGCCCGTACATTCATAGCGAAAAAGAGATGGATGAATATCTACTCAAACTAGGAAGCAGCGATATTTCTCTTCGTCTTATTGGACAGAAAGATGTTCTCTCCAAAGAAGAGATGGAAGAGCTTTTTACTGTAATCCAAGAACTTGAAGTTTTCATGGCATCCATTGAGCGTAAGGGGATTCCTTTCCGAGAGTTCTTAAACTCTAAAAATGAAGAAGGAAAACTCCCTAGATATTATGTAATGGTTAGAGAAGAGTCTAAATATGTATATTCTTCTGATGAATTTGCTGAGATGAAAAGGCAGGATGAAGAGCACAAAAAAGAAGAGCACATGAAAAAGCTCGCCTCAATTCCAGAAGCAGAACAAACAGAAGAAATGAAAATTTTCCGTTACAAAGGGCTTCCTTTCACTGAGCTCTATGATGAAGAAAATCTTCATCGTATGAAGAATCGTTTAGCGAATTTTGATTTCGCATTTGATCAATATCTGATCGCTGCTGGAAAGCTTTTTGATATCATTGAATCAGAGGGACAAGAAACTGCTGTGTACACACTCCGTGAATGTATTGATTTTATCAGAGTGAATGGACGCAAAGGGATTGAGATCCAACGATACAAGGGTCTCGGTGAGATGAACGCAGATCAGCTGTGGGAGACTACAATGGATCCTGCAAAACGAACCCTGATGAAAGTAACGTTGCCTGATGCAATTGCAGCAGATCATATGTTTACAATGCTTATGGGAGAAGATGTTCCTCCTAGACGAGCATTTATTGAACAACATGCCTTATCAGTAAAGAATTTGGATATCTAAGGAGATCGAATCGACATGTCCTATACTCATGATGAAATTATCCTACCAAGAAACGTAGAAGAAGAAGTGAAAGAGAGCTATTTGCGCTACTCTATGTCTGTGATCATCTCTAGAGCTCTACCTGATGTGCGTGATGGTCTTAAACCTTCGCAAAGAAGAATTTTGTATGCAATGCGCCAACTTAACCTTTCCCCTGGCGGAAAGCATAGAAAGTGCGCAAAGATTTGCGGGGATACATCAGGGGATTTCCATCCTCACGGGGAAACGGTGATCTATCCAACACTTGTGCGTATGGCCCAGGATTGGGTAATGAGGTATTCTCTCATTGACGGTCAAGGAAACTTTGGATCTATTGATGGAGACCATCCAGCTGCGATGCGTTATACGGAAGCAAGGCTTACTCATGCTTCTATGGCGCTTATGGAAGATTTGGAAAAAGATACAGTAGATCTGATACCTAACTATGACGAAACGAAATTAGAACCTGTCGTATTTCCATCAAAAGTTCCTAATTTGCTTATGAATGGATCTTCAGGGATTGCTGTGGGGATGGCAACAAACATTCCTCCGCACAACCTAGAAGAGCTTATCAACGCTACAACTCTTGTGATTGACAATCCTTCTGCTACATTCGATGAGATCATGGAAGTGATGCCAGCGCCTGACTTTCCAACGGGTGGGGTCATCTGTGGCTACAGAGGGATTAAAGAAGCATTTCATACCGGAAGAGGAAAACTTCTAGTCAGAGCTGTCATTCGCGTAGAAGATATGGATGGAACTGCTGAAAGACAACGTCTCATCATTGATGAGATCCCATACAACGTGAACAAGTCTGAGCTTATTAAACAAATTGCGGATCTTGTAAACGCAAAAACACTAGCTGGTATTTCCGATATTCGTGATGAGTCTGATAAAGACGGTCTTCGCATTGTGATTGAACTAAAACGGGGTGAAATTCCTGATGTGACGATCAACCAGCTTTAAAAATTCACCAATTTACAGGTGACATTTGGCTGTAACATGCTAGCACTTGATAAAGGGCTTCCTCGCACGATGAACATTAAACAAATGATCGCTGCTTGGGTTGACCATCGAATTGAAGTAGTTAGAAGAAGAACTCGTTTTGAGCTTGCTAAAGCAGAAGCCAGAGCTCATATCTTGGAAGGCTATTTAAAAGCACTTGATCACTTAGACGCGGTCGTTCGTTTGATCAGATCTTCAAATAGTAGAGATGAAGCAAAAACAGCTCTGATGATGCAGTATACGTTATCGGAGAAACAAGCAAACGCTGTTCTTGACCTACGCCTATACCAATTGACAGGTCTTGAAAAAGAGAAGATCGAAAATGAATACAACGATCTTTTGGCAAAAATTGCTCATTTTAGAGCACTACTGGCTAATGAAATGCTTGTTCGTGGTGTGATCAAAGAAGAACTCCATGAAGTGAAAAAACACTATAGATCCGATCGCAAAACAAAAATCATTGCAGCTGAGGGCGACCTTCAGATGGAAGATATTATTGCGAACGAACCTGTGATCATCACTATCTCCGAAGATGATTACATCAAGAGAATGCCTGTTGATACATTTCGTGAGCAACGAAGAGGTGGACAGGGCGTGATCGGTATGGATATGAAAAAAGAGAGCGATAGTTTAAAGAGCATCTATTCCGCATCCACACATGACTACCTTCTTCTGTTTACGAATTTCGGAAGATGCTATTGGCTCAAAGTATGGCAGATTCCTGAGACGGGAAGACGTTCGAAAGGAAAACCGATCATCAACCTCCTCGAAGATATACAGAAAGACGAAAAAGTAGCTGCGATTCTTCGAGTGAAAAACTTTAAAGATGAGGCAAGCATTCTTCTTGCAACGAAAAACGGAGTGGTTAAGAAAACAACGCTTGATGCTTTTGATACTCCTAGAAGAAAGGGTGTATATGCCCTCAATATCGACGAAGGGGATGAACTCATCGCAGCAAGACTTACTAAAGAAAACCAGCAGGTTATGCTCTTTACCAAGAATGGCATGGCCGTGCGTTTTGACCAAGCAGCTGTACGTCCTGTTGGACGTGTTGCAAGGGGAGTAAAAGGTGCGACACTTCGCGGCGAGGATGATACAATTGTCTCTTGTGAAGTGGTGACACCGGAAGAAAGCGTGCTTGTTGTTTGTCAAAACGGTTTTGGTAAGAGATCTTCTGTAGAAGATTTCCGTCAAACAAACCGTGGCGGTGTGGGAGTCAGATCAATCATTACAAGTGAGCGCAATGGATCTGTTGTTGGGGCGATTTCCGTACAAGACAATGACAGTGTGGTCATGATGTCAAATGGTGGGCAGACCGTTCGAATTTCTATGAAAGACGTTCGTGTGATGGGCCGTTCTACACAAGGTGTAAAACTGGTAAATCTACAAGAGGGTGATGTTGTTGTAGCAATGCAAAAGCTAGAACAAGGCTCTGAAACTGCTCAAACTCTGGAAGAGTAATGCACAAAGGTCTTTTGATCACCTTTGAAGGTGGGGAGGGTGCTGGTAAAAGTACCCTCATTCAAAAAGTTTATGATTTTTTGAGTGAGCGTTATGCGAATGTGGTTAGAACTAGGGCTCCTGGTGGAACAAAACTAGGAGTTCATATTCGCGACCTTCTTCTGAACAAAGAAGAAATTGCTTTAGAGCAAAAGACCGAGCTTTTTCTTTTCTTAGCAGATAGAGCTCAGCATGTAAAAGAAGTCCTTAAACCTGCACTTGAAAAAAACAATCTTATCCTTTGTGATCGTTTTCATGACTCTACCATTGCTTATCAAGGGGGAGCTAGGGGATTTGGAGAGAAATTTGTGGAAGAACTGTGTCTTTTTGCTTCAGGTAATTTGCAAAGTGATCTCACAATTTATTTAGATATTGATCCAATCTTTGGGCTAGAAAGGGTGAAAAGAAATAGATCTGTCGAAGACCGTATGGAAGCGGAACATCTAGATTTTCACCGAAAAATTCGCGAAAGCTTCCAAAAAATCGCAATTACAGATCCGAAACGTTTTCGTATGATTGATGCAAGAGAGTCTATAGAAAGTGTGTTTCAACAAGCAATAAAGTTTATCGATGAGCTTCTGTGAACTACTTGGAAATTCGCAAGTAAAATTCCGTCTTCAGTATATGCTTAAGACAAAACATATTCCTTCCACTCTTCTTTTTGCAGGTCCAAGAGGCGTAGGCAAGATGCTATTTGCAAAAGCTTTTGCTGCAGAGCTTATGGGAGAGAAGCATAAAGAAAAGATTGAGAAGGGAATTCACCCGGATGTCCATATTTATACACCGGAGGGGAAAAGTCATACGCATCCGATTGGAGTTATGAGAGAGATGCTTGAGGAAATGCAAATGCCTCCTTATGAAGCCCCTTGCAAAGTATTTATCATCGATGATTTTGAAGCTATGTTGCTCGTTAGTAGTAACGCTCTCTTAAAAAGTTTGGAAGAGCCGCTCGAAAACACATATATTATCGCGATTACACCAGGTCCTGAAAAGCTTCTTAAGACAATTCTATCTCGTATGCATAAAATCACTTTTTTCCCCATTGCCCAGGAAGATGTTATAACAGCATTACAAAATCATGGGATCGAGGCCACCTCCTCTAAAGAGATTTCTCTTCTTTCAGAAGGGTCTCTTGGAAAGGCATATTTCCTTATCGATAACCCCAAGCATTTAGCGAAAGAGCGAATCGTGGATTTGTTCGCTTCTATTGAAAAAGGGGAGTATACGAAGTTTATCCAAACTTTGGCAGAGATTGAAAAGCATGTAGAGTCACTTGAAGAAGGGTGTGTAGCCCTTGGTATCGACCTAGTCTTTGAACAGATTTTATATTGGTATAGAGATATTGATGTTTTGAAAGCAGGACAATCTTCTCTTTTCTATGCTGGAGAAAAGGAACGTTTAGCAAGATGGAAAAATAACCATTCTATCCCACTTGAAAAAATGATTTTGTGGGTCGGGGAGGCAAAAGTTTCTCTGCAACACAACATCAAACTTCGTACAGTTCTTGAAAATTTCTTTTTGAGAGCTGGTAGTTTCAAATAATCACTTTTTCTAATTTCCATAAGTTGGTATGACCTAAGATATGGCTAAAAAATATGATGAAAGCACAGTTCAATCTTTAGATGCACTAGCCCACATACGACTGCGCTCTGGGATGTATATTGGTCGTTTGGGGGATGGCTCACACCCTGATGACGGCATTTATGTTATGCTCAAAGAAGCGATCGATAATGCTGTCGATGAATTTATTATGGGGCATGGAAAAAAAGTCATTATTGGACTTAATGAGAAAACTTGTACGGTTTCAGTACGGGATTTTGGTCGTGGTATTCCACTTGGCAAAGTGATTGAATGCGTAAGTCAGATCAACACGGGCGCCAAGTATAACGACGATGTTTTTCAATTCTCTGTAGGTCTTAATGGTGTGGGTATGAAGGCTGTCAATGCTCTTTCTGCTCAGTTTATTGTAAAGAGCGTTCGAGATGGGGAATTTTTTGAAGCTAGGTTTAGTAAAGGAGTTCTTCAAGATAAGAAAAAGGGTAAAACTAAAGAAAATGATGGAACATTTGTTGAGTTTATCCCAGATATCGAGATTTTCAAAAAGTTTTCCTTTCAAAAAGAGTTAATCTTAAAGCGTCTTTGGCACTATGCGTACTTAAACATTGGACTTACCCTCGTTTTCAATGGAGAGGCGATTCATTCAGAAAATGGGCTTTTAGATCTTTTAAGTGAAGAAGTGAAAGATGATTGTCTCTATGAGCCTCTTCATTACAGGGGAAAGCATCTTGAGTTCGCGCTTCTACATTCTTCGAGCTATGGAGAAACTTATTTTTCTTTTGTCAATGGTCAGTATACTCAAGATGGGGGAACCCATCTCTCCGCTTTTAAAGAAGGAATTTTGAAGGGAGTTAACGAGTACGCGAAGAAAAGCTTTCAGGGTATTGATGTCCGCGAAGGAATTGTAGGGGCCATCCTCATCAAAGTAAAGGATCCTGTCTTTGAATCCCAAACAAAGAATAAGCTCTCTAATAATGAAGTTAGAGGTCCCATTGTACAAGAGGTCAAAGAGGCAGTCCAAAACCTTTTATATAAGAATGAAGAAACAGGTAAAAAGATTGTTGAGAGAATCCTCTTTAACGAAAAGCTTCGAAAGGAACTAGCTGCTGTTAAAAAGGAAGCGAAAGAAAAACAGAAAAAGATATCTTTTAAAATCCCAAAATTACGTGACTGCAAATATCATTTTGGAGATGGAACGATACATGGTGCAAGTTCCGTGATTTTCCTAACAGAAGGGGACTCTGCTTCGGCATCGATTGTCATGACAAGGGATCCTCTTACGCAAGCTGTGTTCTCCCTTCGAGGTAAACCACTCAATGTTCATGGGATGAAAATCGAGCAGCTCTATAAAAATGAAGAGATGTACAATTTGATGTCAGCACTGAATATTGAGGATGATCTCGTAAACCTTCGCTATAACAAAGTGATCTTAGCTACAGATGCAGATGTTGATGGAATGCATATACGCAATCTACTTATCACTTTCTTTTTGACCTATTTTGAAGGGCTTGTATTAAATGGTCATCTCTATATCTTGGAAACCCCTTTATTTAAAGTAAGGAATAAGGAAAAGACGATCTATTGCTATTCGGAAGAAGAAAAGGAAAAGGCTGCTAAAGAGCTCAAGAAAGGAATTGAAATTACTAGGTTCAAAGGACTTGGCGAAATTTCCCCTGATGAATTTAAACAGTTTATCGCAAAGGATATCCGTTTGTTACCTGTGATCATCCAAAATCTCTCGGATATCAAGCCTACACTTGAATTTTATATGGGCAAAAACACACCTGATAGAAAGGACTTTATTATGCAAAACCTGGTGACTGAAGATGGATGACCTGAAACACCAGATGAAGGATCATTTCATTAGGTATGCCTCTTATGTCATACTTGACAGGGCAATTCCGAATGTAGTCGATGGGCTAAAACCTGTACAAAGACGTATTCTAGAAATCTTATGGAGACAAAACGATGAGAAGCTCCATAAAGTTGCCAATATCGTAGGACAAACGATGCAGCTGCATCCACATGGTGATGCCCCGATCTATGAAGCTCTGGTTACCCTGGCAAACAAAGGGTTTGTTATGGATAGGCAGGGGAATTTTGGGAACATTTTTACTGGGGATCCATCAGCTGCAGCCCGTTATATTGAGACAAGGCTTTCTCCACTTGCCAGAGAAACACTCTTCAATCCTGATATTACAGAAAAAATCCCTTCTTATGATGGCAGGAATTTCGAACCGGTTACCTTGCCTGCAAAAATCCCTCTTTTGCTTATGCAAGGAGCTGATGGGATTGCAATTGGCATGGCAACTCATATCCTACCCCATAATTTCACAGAACTCCTCGAAGCAGAGATTGCTTTCCTTGAAGGTAGAAACTTTAAAATTTTTCCTGATTTCCCAACAGGGGGGATCATGGACAAGAGTTTATATGACAAGGGACGTGGCAAGGTTAAACTTCGTGCCAAAATCGAGATTAGAGATACAAAGACGTTGGTGATCAGAGAAATCTGTTACGGCACCACAACAGAAAGTTTGATCCGCTCTATTGACGAAGCTGCGAAAAAAGGAAAGATCAAGATTGAAGCTATTAATGACTATACTTCCAAGGATGTAGAAATCGAGATCAAATTACCCCGTGGTCAATATGCGGAGGAAATTTTGGATGCGCTGTATGGATTCACAGAATGTGAGGTATCTCTTACCTCTCAGATTATAGTTATTAAGGACGGCTATCCATGGGAGACGGACGTTCATGAGATCCTTGGCTATAATGCAACAAAAGTAGTTGAGTTTCTAAAGTGGGAGCTCGAAATTGAAAGAGATAGGTTGCTTGAAAGAATTTTCTATAAGACACTCGAGAGAATTTTTATTGAAAACCGCCTTTATAAGAAAATCGAGATGATCAGAACTCTCGAAGGGATTCATGAGACCCTCACAGAGCTATTCAAACCTTATAGAAAAAAACTCATACGAGAACCAACTCATGATGACATAGAAAAACTCCTTCAAATTCCAATCAGACGGATCTCTCAGTTTGATATTGATAAGAATAAAGAAGAGGTTTCTCTTTTAGAGGAGAATCTTCATAGCGTAGAAAAAAATCTTAAAAATGTAAAAAAATACGCGATCGAACACTTAAAAAAGCTCGTTGCAAAGTTTGGAGAGGATTATCCAAGGAGAACTCGTGTTAAGGCCATTGAAGAAATCGATCGCAGAGCGATCGAGACTAAGGAGATCAAGGTGGGCTTTGATCTCCAGACAAGTTTTGTAGGGACTAAAATTTCTGGACCTTCCCAGCTACATTGCACAAACTTTGATAAATTACTTATTTTCGATAAAAATGGAACCTATAAAGTTATCAATATCCCTGAAAAACAGTATTTTGAAAGGCTTGTCTTAGCTGGAATTGCTGATAAGAAAGCGATTGTGAGCGTGGTCTATAAAAACAAAGAGACGGGTCAAGCTTGGGCCAAACGCTTCATTGTCGATAAATTTATCCTAGATAAGAGTTATCGCTTTCTTGATGAACACATGGAACTCCAACATATCTCTACAAGTACAAATATTATTGTAGACCTTCATTTTGCCGCGAAGTCGAGTAAAAAAACAGAAAAGACAACTTTTGCGCTTAAAGATATCCCTATCTCAGGGGTACAAACTCGCGGGGTTCGCTTAGCAACTCAAAAGGTTAAAAAAGTAACTTTTAGTAGTCGGGAGAAATAGAGATCATTGCGTGTTATTCATCACGCTTAGATAAATTTCCTAATTTCTCATAAAAACCCGCTAGTTTATCTAGGTATAATTCACTTTTTTACTTTTCTCTCCATATAGGCGTTTATGAACTTCTAAAAAGTACTCAATAGTAGATTGTAAAACCTTTTCTGGATCAGTATTAATTAAGGATTGCAATGCCTAATGCATCAATTCGTCCCTTTTCTCCTGCTAGGGTGGGAATAAGTACACACTCCAATCTTGGGTGTGTGCTTAGAATTTGATTGAACTCATATACTGCGCAGCTCTGCGCATTTTCTGGGTTTGGGCTACCTACGTTGGATTCCCTTGGGATCAGGTTGTCAATGAGGAGTAGGGCTCCTGGTGCTGCCAAAGAAACGGCATATTCAAGGTAGGCTGCATAACTTTTTTTGTCTGCGTCAATAAAAATTAAGTCAAAGGGACCTTCTTGGTTTTTTAGCATTGTAGAAAGAGAATCTACGCCTTTGCCAAGCCGAACTTCTACCTGGTCTGTCAGCCCTGCTCGGTCAATATTTGTTTTAGCTTTTTCTACAAAAAGAGGTTGCTGTTCGAGTGAAATGATGTAGCTTGAAGGAGAAAGACCTTTGGCAAGCCACAGGGTACTATAGCCACAAAGAGTCCCGATTTCTAAAATTTTTTTCGGATTTCGGAGTTTAACAAAAAAATAAAGAAGCTTCCCTACATAAGGTGGGATTTCTTGTCCCGGAACTTGAAAAGCCGAGCTCCCTCCTTTTCTGACCTCTTTTAACAAATCATCTTCTTTAGCAAAGTTTGAATCTATGTAGTTTCGTATGTCTTGATTTTGCTTACTTGTATTCATTCGCTTTTTTTTTAGTAAATAAGATTTAGTTAACATCTTGAGTTAGGTTCTTGATCAAATAAACTGTAGCTTTTGTTTGACTCTCATGGTTTGCAATTTCCATCGTATAAGAATTTACCTTTGTTATCGTTTCCGAAAGATCTCTACTATGTAGGGATTTATTTTTGCTTCGTTGCATTTCAACTGTTAAAGAAGGAAACTCAATATCTTGAAAGCCTTCAGCTAGGTATCCTCTTACAAGAGTATCTGCGTTTGTTTCTGTAAAGCATCTGTGATAGCAAATTTGCTCTTTATTGAAAGCATATCCATACACTCCGGTATATACCAGTTTGTCAATTGTTATTCGCCCTGGAAGAAAATAATGAGTTTCTCCATTTTTTGTTTTAGTCTGTCTTATTTTATCAGCGAGTCCCTCTGTAAAAACATACTTATCAATTTCTTTAGAGAAGGTGTGAAAGATCCTAATTTTATTTTGTACTGAATAAGGTAAATCTTTGAATCTTGGACTTTCTAATGCTTTTGTTGGATCCGTAAACCAGGAATCTACATAATCTGAATAGGTTATTGTATCTTGTTCAAAATTCATTTTTTGAGAAACCAACAAAGGTGGGGGTGTCTTTGTTCTAGAAGAAGATTTAGGTTGTTCTGGTAATTTCTCTTTCTTCTTTTTATGAGGGTGGTCTATTTTGGAAATTGAAGGTTTTCCCTCTTTTTTAATTGTGTTTTGTTGGTTTGAAGAGGTGGCTTCAGATGGTAATATCTCATTTTTTTCTTCTCTCTTTCCGAAAAGTTGGTCTGGATCTGTTAAATGTTTCATCTCCAAAAAAGAGTTTCTACGAGAGAATAGTTCGTATTTATCCTTTTTTTTTGTATTTTGAGCCGGTTGTGCAAATAAAATGTCATAGCCTATTCTATACGCCTTCTCAGCAATCTTTTTCGTAAATTCGTATTCTTCACGAAATCTGTTAAAATACAAAAAGTTCATCATATTCAAATCATGGGGATTTATCGACCCTGTTCTTTGAATAATCTCCATTGTTTTACTAATTGATATAGCATGAGAATCGACAATAGATTTCAAAGGAAGTAATTCATAATAATCCGGAAGAGAAAATTCATAAGTATTTCTGAAATCTGTAAACCCTTTAAAAAGGGGGATCATTTTACTATCAATTTTTTTTCTTTCTTCTTCAATTAATCTTCCTTCTATTGATTTTAATAAATTTTCAAGTAATAACTGTAGCTTTATCGGTATGAGGTTGTTTTCTAGGGCAGTACGCAATAATTCCATGATTTCTAGCAGTCTTGTCATTCTTATGTGGTCGACATCTGCAAAAAAATCTTGGCTGCTTATGAGAGTTGGATCAAATTGAAGTTTGCTTTTTGTAGCTTCAGAAAATGTAGAGACGAAAATAATGGCAAGCCCGGGATCGAATTCAGTCAATTGTTTTATACTTTCTGTGAAGTATTCGGTAGCACTTTGGCCATCATCAAGTGCTAATTTGCTTACTCTATAGTTTTGTTCTGTTGAGGTGATATAACTTTCATCTTGTTTTAAAATATGAACGAGAAAAAATATTCTTGTATAAGCTTCTAAAGCTTCACAAACTTCATGTTGATAATTGAGAAGAGAAAGAAGGGTTTGGTATTCTTCCCATTGTTTTTTTTGAGGGAGAGTTTGAATCCTTCGAAGAACTTCTTCTAATTTAATTTCTATAGGATGACGATTTTCAGCATACTTTTTTTCTATTTCTGTACCAATTTTGGTTACAAAATTGGTTAGATGTCTTCCTTTTGAAGTTACATAATCAATTCCGTACTTATTTTGAAAAGTAAGTAGTAGATCATATGCTTTTGTAGCCGAATTCAAGTAGAGCAAATCTTGTAAACTATGAGGAGTTCCTAGTAAACGTGTAAAGACACTATCTATAAGCTTTGCAATAGAATTTGGATTATTTAAATCATTAAGTGAGATCCGATTTTCTAGTGGGCTTCCCTCAATGAAAGCTTGTTGTGTAGGCGCCATAAATTGCATGGCTTTTGGGATAGGTACCATAAAAAGAAGTTCTCCATCCAGGTACCAAGAATAGTTCTTAGGATGGGAAAAGGCTAGTTCAACCCCGGTTACAAATTCGATCATTTTTTTTTGGCGGAAGAAATCCTGATGTACTTGGTAAATAGGGACTTAAGCTTTGCATTAAAACCTTTAGCGTTTAGTGTTATTAATTATTTAGTTTTTGTAGGACTATGGTATGTACAGAAGCTTCCAGAGCAGATATACCTGGAGCAAGTACATAGCAGCGATAGATTGTTTGAAATCCCATGTTTATAGAAGTAAAATTGAAGAGAGGGTCATTTTTAGTTTCAAAAAAAGTAGTCTTTGATTCCATTCCACAACGCACTACATCAAGTTGATTCTTTTTCGCAGCAACTTGGACGGAAGATCCAAATAGTTCTCTACTATCGATAATTTCAAGAGAAGGAGAAAAAATCTTTTCGATTCGTTGCAAAAGAGAGGTCCTATCTTCTTGACTTCCTGTTTTATCTACTTTAAAAAGAGTTAAAGCTTGGTAAAGAGTAGTTTGTTTGCCCCATATGGAGAAAAATTTCTTTTCTTCATCTGACAGGCTTTTTTGATGAGATTCGAGAGCGTCATTAAACTGTTTTCGAGTTATTTTATATATTTTGGTAGAAACCTCTCTTCCTGGGAGCAAGACGAAATTGGAATAGTTATCATTTAGAGCATTGTAAAATGTGTTCGTGAGTAATTGTATATCAGCATAATGAATAAAAAAACCGTTCGGTTTCAATACGGAAGAAATTTTGGAAAAAATATCGCTGTGTTTATCGTAAGGGATCGTATCTATAACATTACATCCGATTACCATCTCAAAGAGTCCAATTAGAGAAGGTGGTTTTTTTAAGAGATTGAACGAGTAGTATTTAGGATTTTCAGAGTCTTTCCTTACAATAAGGTCGGAAAAGGTCCAATCCTTGTGAGGAATCCGACTTGAGAGGTACGATTGATTATTTTCTAGTAAACCAGAACCGATTTCTAGTATTCTGGAATTGGGAAGATCATATTTATTTGCTATACTTCTAAAAATAGAAGCTATTGGTTCTTTAAATTTATCACGCATACTTTTGGCAACTGTATACCCATTCCAAAGCTTTTCATTCTCCCAAGGATTTGATTTCTCCCTAAGAAGAACGCTTTTTATGCTAGCTGAAGAAGGTTTTTCTTCACTGAGTTGCCGCATTTTATCATATAAATTTTTTGTGTGCATATTATAAAATATTGTCATCTTGTCCTTATCTAATGTTCTTTATTAGTTTCAGTAGAATTTACGATTGTTTTAAATTCAATTTGAT